>CAYLVC010000091.1:0-9966 GCA_964387005.1 uncultured Dehalococcoidales bacterium
AGAACATGGCTGGTCATGGATTGATTAGAGGAAGCTCAGTGTAATAAGAAAGCAACCTCTGGACATGATCTAATTAAGGTTGGCTTCCTCTTTTTTTGCTATTTATTCGTATTTTTGGTAAGGGCGTTTTGTTTTCAAAAGCCCTGATTCTTTTCATTCTTAAGATCACATGAACATTTTTACCGGGCTCCAAATCCATATCGGCGTAAATATGATGAGGAATTTCGGCGATCAGTCTATTACTACCGATTTCCATAAAGATTCTCATTGTCTCAGTTCGTGGCATAATGTTGACTATTTTGGCAATAAAGCTATTAACCCCCGGGCCGCGGGGCTTGGTTTCGGAAACGTATATATGCCGGGGCAAAATAGCTATTTTATGAATATTATCGGCTTCATGTGACACCATTAGTTTTAACCCTTGACAGCCTACTTCCATGACGCCCTGTCCGGTACTTTTAGAGTAATCGCAATCCAGGATATTGGGAGCTCCGATAAAGTCGGACACTCGTTCGTTGCAGGGAGAGAATAGCAGCTTTTCCGGCTCATCGACCTGCTCAATCTGTCCGTCCATCACAATCGCTAACCTATCCGCCATATTAACGGCTTCCATCAGGTCATGGGTAACGTAAATGGTGGTAATGCCCAAACGCCTGTGAATCTGCTTCAATTCAGTTCTCAAGTATTTAGACGTCTGTGGATCCAGTGCGCTAAACGGTTCATCCATGAGTAATAATTGAGGAGAAGTAGCCAGAGCCCTGGCTAGAGCAACACGCTGTTTCTCGCCTCCGCTTAAAGTCCGTGTATCTCGTTCTAACAGATGGGTGATACCGAACAAACCAGCCATAGCCAGTGTTTTTTCCTGTACCTGGGATTTATCGTGTTTGCCTCGTTTTAGTCCAAACTGGATATTCTCAGCTACATTAAGAAAAGGAAATAGAACGTAGTCTTGTGGAACATAGCCTATTCGGCGTTCCTCGGGAGATAGAGGCGTGATGTTTTTCCCGTCAACCCGGATTTCACCTTTTTTTAGCCTGTGTAACCCTGCCAGGCATTCGATGAGTACAGTTTTGCCGGCTCCGGAAGGCCCCAAAATGATGAAGTATTCATGATCATTGACGCAAAGATTCAAATTCTTAAGAGAAAATCCACCTATTTGAACTGAAAGATTTTTTACTTCGATCATATGCTAAACCTGCGACCGGTAATCAGACGCACTAATAGCAACGCGGCCATTGAAATCACCACCAATATCATTATTAAAGCGATAGCCTGTCCGACATTGGCAGAAGAAAGATTTAGGAAAATGGAAATTGGTAAAGTCTCGGTCTTCATAGCTGTGGCTCCGGCTAAGGTAACCGTTGCACCGAACTCACCCACTGCCCTGGCCCAGGTTAATATGGTACAGGCGACTAAACCATTTCTGGCCAGGGGCAGTATCACTCTAAAAAAGGCTTCCGGCTTGCTGCAGCCGAGGGTTCGGGCTACCTGTTCATAGCGCGTATCAATGCTGTCAAAAGTGGATTTCAATAGACGGACGGCCAGAGCGCTGACAATGGTGAACTGGGCCAGGACGATACCGGGAACCGAAAACACAAAACGCACCACATTATTGTTAATAACTTCCCCGACAGGAGTGTTGAAAAAAACTAACAGTGCAGCGCCCAGCGCAATAGGGGAAATCACGATCGGTAAATCCAACATGCTGTCCACCAGACTTTTTCCAAAGAAATTGTTTTTTGAGATGGCATAAGCTACGGGGATAGCGATAGCTACCGCCAGAATTGTGGTGATAGTGGCGGTAGCCAGGCTGAGTCTGATGGCAAAAAGAGTATCAGGAGAAACAATTGCGGAGCCAATGGTTCCCCAATCGGTATAGGTGAGTAAAGATACCAGAATCACTACAAAAAACAGAGTCAAGAGGCTCAGCGCACCAATAGTCGCCGCTCTGAAAACCCGATCACCCATGATACCCTTAAAATAGTTGTTCATGATTAAACCTGACAATAATTATTTGACTAATGCCTTATAGGAATCAGGAATCTGGTATTCACCGCCGATTTGGGCGTTGGGAGCATATTTTCGGGCTTCACTTTCGGTTACATCGTAACCCCATTTTTTGAATATCTCCTGGCCGGCTGGTGAAACCAGAAAATCGATAAAAGCCGAGGCTGCTTCTCTTTCTTTGACAAAGGTGGATAAGGCCGCCGGGATGTAAGCTATACGAGAGATTTGTTCTGGCTTGAGATAGACAGTCTCGATATTCTTCGGGTCCCAGGAGTGGAAAACGCTCCATCCCATGACCGCGTCCACTGACTTTAATGAGATCAATGTTGCGGTGTTATCGCAGCTGGCAGCCTGTGTGACTATATTTTTATAAACATCAGCCAGCATATTGTTTCTATCCAGTATCTCTACCGCATATAGTCCCACGCACACGGTAGATGGGTTACCGATACCCACCTTAATACCTGATTTTGCCAGATCGGATAAAGACTGAATGTTCTGTGGGTTTCCATGTTGAACATTAATGGCCGGGATAAGGTAAGCTATGATTTTGGCGGACGCAGGATCAGTAATTTTCTTGTTATCGGATTTCACCAGATAATCCGGGGATCCGGGGATATAAATATCACCGGTCTTAGATAATTCCATCTGGGATAATACAGTTCCGGACCCGCCGTACGTCAGGAAAACCTTTACTCCCGTTTGTTTTTCAAATACAGCGGCCGCCTCATCCAGGGCAGGCTTACTGGCAGAACCGGCAAAAACTGAAATCTCCTTATCTGAGAGCGGAGACGAAGCTATGGAGGTGGTATTTGAAGATGTCGATTGGCTGGAACAACCTGTTAACGACATGATCATTAATACACAACTGAGAAAAACTAGAATCATTGATTTATGGTAAATTTTCATTAATTCTCCTTTTCAAGTAAAAATAACAGTGTCATTGATCAACTTAAAATCAAAGTCCTTATGTTTCCATACCTCATCTCCTTTCCAATCTTGGGAAGTAGTGCCGTTTCCCACACTACCGTTGATCCCGACTCATTTCGGGATACCGGCTGGTTACCCTGTCCCGGTTGGATCGGGATTTAGGTAAATCAGCTCCAGAGAAATGGTTTATTCCTTTGTTAATTGCCCAACCTTCTTTTTAAAAACATATAACGTTGATGAAGAAATATTGTGGGAGGAACGGTAAATCTGAAGAAAAAAGGACAAAATAATAGCGCTACTCCGGCATAGAGAGCGCTATTATTTCAATATCAGACTTCATTCCATCTCCTTTCCAATTCGGGAAATATCACCGTTTCCAGTGATACCGTCGAGATTCTTCATCTACCGGCTGCCTACCCTGTCCTTTGCTGGATTTAGGTGGAACAGCTCTAGAGAACTGAACTAGACCCTATTGTATCAAGGTTTTAGGAATGCGTCAATTTTGTACTATTTGTATGATACCCGTATTTTTTTGTGTGCAAAAAGGGATTGTTGTTATCATGTACAGCTATCAAATCAATTCGCCAAAACTCATGATTCCAATAAACTGGTCAACCATTTTCCAGTTGGTTGACCAGTTTTTACTCTACAAAGGGGCACAGTAGAGGAACACTTGGTCGCTTCAATGAAAGAGGAAATTTACAATGCAACTAAATATCTGTGTGAGAGTGACTGCGAATTCCGAGGATAATTCAATTGTGGGTGGGTTTATATCTTTATTACACACCCACCCACAAAAAACAATAGATTCCTAAGTTTAATTTATTTTTTCAGGACAGTGCTTAACACTTTTTTAGGATCGCTGATAACTAATACAATGGCCCATACCGTTAGTGCCAGTACGATTACAGCAAAACCGAGCATCGTGGCATCTGTATTTATTTCGAAAAACTCCCCGCCTTCCGATGCAAAAGCCATGATATGATCAACAAGCCACATGATGGTGGCGCCCCAGAACATCAGGCTTAACAAACCCAGTTTATATTTGTCATTCGGAGACTTTGCATACCAAATAATCGTGGTAATTACTGCCGCTAAAGAAGTCATGATAAGAAACATTATTCCACCTCGCTAACGGGAGTTGCCTTAATGGCGGAGATGGATCTCGATCTCGATTTTATTTCCACTACTAGGATCATAATCCCCCAGATAACGGTAATCGTGATAGCCATAGCCGTACCGAATGTAGCAATTTCATGCAACATCGTAGCTGTATCTTCCGGGTTTTGCATCGCGGTTAAAAACGGAGGAGAAGCGATAATCTCTCCATGCCATACATGCTCCAGGGCTAATAGTAGAGACCCTCCCCACAGCATTTTGTTCAGCCAGCCCAATCTTTTACTCCAGGTCAAGCCGGTGCCGCTGGTTTTTACTACACCGGATTTCTTTTCTTTCCTTTCGATTACCTTCTGAACAACAGTTGTTACAATCGCCTCGCCTACAGGTACCAAAAAACATGCCATTTCTTTTTCCTCCTTTAGTTAATATTATTTTTAGGTTCCGTTTCCCTTTCGTCATCTTGTATGCAAATGCCGAGTAAGCTCCATGCAAAGTCTTTCATTCCCTTTTTGCCAGGCCAAGCTATTACAGGTATAAAGCCATAGTCAGCTTCTATAAGTAGCATAGCCTCACCGGTCTTACGGGATATATCAACTTTAAAAACCGCCATTCTGGGTCCATTATTATCCTTCACGGATATTGTAAATATACTTAGTTGCAACTGGTTGCAACTAAAAATTAAAAAAATATATAAGGGGCTTATTTATTTCAATTCTTTACAGCTACCACAAAGCCCATTCATAACCACATGCTTAAAATCAATATGAAAACCAAGTTTCTCTCGCAGTGCTTTCTCCACCGGAGCAAAAATATCCTCTTCACAGTCCACAGTTTTGCCACATTTGCGGCAAACGAGGTGATGGTGGTGTCCTTCCTCAGCATGATGATAGATGGTTCCACTCGTATAATCACTTTTAAACACACACTCGCTCTTTTCAAGAAGTTCAAGTGTGCGATATACGGTTGATTTATTGACGTGCGGATATTTACCATGGACAAAGGTTATAATTTCCTCTGCCGTGAGATGGTCCCCTTTGTCATGGATATAGTCCAGGATAACCCTACGAGGTTGGGTTAGTCGAAGGCCTTTTTTCTTAAGTGTGGAAAAACAGCTCATTGTTATTGCACCTGGTTGCAATAATAATATTTTAAAGCTTACCTGTCAACTCTGCGCTCCAAGAACACCAATGGAAAATAAATTTGTACTTAGCGGTTAGTGTCGCCATGACATTAATAGTAATCAGAAACAGTAGTTAACCAATTAAACAATGGTTGACCACTTAACACGAGGTTGTATTTGTTTCCTATTTATTTGCCGGAATAATAGTTATGCAATAAACAAAAAATACTATCAACGCTTTGCCAGGGGAAGAATCACCGTAAAAGTACTCCCCTTCTCTATTGAACTCTTAACACTGATGTTTCCCTTATGGAGTTCCACAATGTGTTTGCAAATGGCCAAACCCAATCCACTTCCTTCATTGTTGTCCGAAGAGGTATTTACGACTCGGTAGAACCGTTCGAAAATATGGGGCAAATGCTCTTGCCCAATGCCAATTCCGGTGTCGGCGACTGTGACTATGGCCTGTTTTTCATTTTTTGTCAGAGATATACTAATCTGGCCTCCTGGCCGTGTAAATTTAATGGCATTATCCAGGAGATTTAAAAATAACTCTTTTAGCTTTATGATATCACCATCAACGTATATTCCTTCGGTTATTCTGGTATCAGAGAATAAAGATTTGTCTTCGCAGAGTGCTTCGATATTGGATGCGGCATCGGTTAAAAGCTCACTCAAGTTGACCATAGTGAGATCGAACTGATCTTTTACACTATCTATCCGGGACAAAAACAATAATTTATTGATAATGGCTGCCATATGGCTGGCCTCTTGCGATATGGAAGCCAGTGAGTTTCGATACTCTTCCTGCCGGCGTTCCTTTTTTAGTGACAGGGTGGCTTCACTCTGGATAATACTGAGAGGTGTCCGTAGTTCGTGAGAGGCATCCGAGGTAAACTGACGTTCGCGTTGAAAGGCTCGCTGCAAACGGTCAAAAGTTTGGTTGAGAGTCGCTGCCAGTCTTCCCAATTCATCATTATTTTGTACCTCGATTCTCCGGCTGAGATCTCTTTCTTCAATCTCACGGGCTGCCTGAGTGATTTCATTTACCGGTTTCAACATCCTCCGAATAAGGAAAAATCCAAATCCGGCTGACACAACGGCCATTATTGGAATTACCACATATAGAGTTTTTTTATAGACCGCCAGGGTAACCTCCACTTCCACTGGTCGGACATAGGCTAACACTTCAAAAGAACCCGGGGAACCCACGGAAGGATGCAAAAAAAGCTGTACCTGTTGTTCTCCCTGCATTTCCGGAGTAATAAACTCGGCTTGATTGACAATTACCTGTCCCACAGGGGTAAAAATGGAAAGCGGGCTGTTGGAAACCGGCTTCAAGTTTTCCAACCATTCCGGACTAATCAGGTAATTGGCAATCAAATGGGGATGCGGGGACCATCCCACCTGCCAAAAATCTGTCAGGGAAGAATCCCGGGGCAGAACCACGGTTAGAGTTGAATCTTCCTGAGCCATGTTTGAGAGACTCCGGGAGAGCATAAAATACGTGAATAGACTGTAAAAGATCAAGATTAGCGCTATTATCAGGAGATACCAGAGGGTTAGTCTCAACTTAATATTTAAAGAACGGTTCATGGCTCCACCATACGATAGCCCGCTCCTTTAACCGTATGAATCAGGCTATCCTTTCC
This sequence comes from uncultured Dehalococcoidales bacterium, assembly GCA_964387005.1. Lineage (GTDB taxonomy): Bacteria > Chloroflexota > Dehalococcoidia > Dehalococcoidales > UBA3254 > CAYLVC01. Next base: position 6,829 of record CAYLVC010000091.1, read on the forward strand.
CTCTTCATCGATCTTGCGGCGCAGTTTACGGACAAAAACATCAACCAGATTAGAGCCACTGTCCAGATCCAAATCCCAGACATGCTGTTCGAACATTGTCCTGGTAACTACCATGTTAGGATGCCGCATCAGATATTCCAGCATTGCATATTCTTTAGGTGTAAGATAGATTTGTCGTTGGTTTTTGAAGACCTGTCTGGAAGAGGTATCCATCACCAGATCGCCAATTTCCAGCTTCAGAGGAATGATATTCTCTTCCCTTCGTAATAGTGCTCGCAGGCGGGCGCACAGCTCCTCAAAATCAAAGGGTTTGACCAGGTAATCATCCGCTCCGCTATCCAATCCCTTGACTTTGTCCCCCAGGCTATCCCTGGCGGTGAGCATCAGAATTTTAGTTTTGATATTCTTCTGCCGCAGGCTGCGGCAGACATCAAGCCCATCTTTCTTCGGCAAAATAAGGTCTAGAAGGATCACATCATATGGTACGCTCACGGCTAACTCTTCGGCTTCCACCCCATCAAAGGCATTATCTGCGCTATAGCCTTCTTCGATCAGCCCGCGCCTGATTATCTCGGCGAGCTTTTTCTCGTCTTCAACTATCAGTACCCGCATCTTTCGCTCCCCGACTCTCTCCAGTCTGCCGAGTTATTTATATAATTGACCGGGATCACCTGCTTTGGACAATTATGATAACCCGCAATCGCACAAATGGCAAGTGTTACGTGCGGATCAACTATTTCTTCTTGATGTAGGGAGCAGGATCCGGCGACAAGAACAACAGATCTCGCAGCATATAGGTCGGTTGGAGCCAGGCACTGTCGGCGATTTCCGGCCTGAACCGGCATTCGACCGTCAGCGTGGCTCCTTTCCCATAAGCCCTCACCAGCGGGGTACTGACATCGAACCGGTCGGATAAAGTTGATACTTTCAATGCTGCACCGGTCCTGTCTTTATACTGGGTATTGAATTGATAGCTGGCCATCCTTTTCGCCAGAGTATCGGCATCGGCTGAGGCGTGGTTTCCGTTCGCATAATACAGCGATATTACCCAAAAACGTTCCTGGCCATCATCTTTGTAACCCATTCCCACCATTTCATATTGATGCAATAAACCCCAATCCGCTGGGACGTCGAACTCGAAAAGAGGCAAATTTGCCGAATGACCGGGGGCTGGATCGATTATCCTCTCCGGGGTAATAATACCACCTGAGATGACTTCCCCTAAACTGGCTGTCAGCGACCGGCAGGCGGCATTATCCATCACCGATTCACTATTCTTTGCCATGGTATCCAGTATCGCAGTTAATATGCTGGTCGCCGGTGCGGTAATCACCTTGTTATCCACTACCGCGATCCGGTTCAAATCAGCCATGACGATATTGTTGATTGGATTGGCAGGCACCATTTGGAAATCATCAAATTGGCTGTAATAGGTATAACTTCCATGGGTTTTTTTCTCGTATCCCTGCTCGCTCAGTTTTTGCTCTACCAGGGCAGTATCGAAATCACCTTCGGATATGGCAAATTTCCAGGGTGGTGGTGTCCCGACCAGGATCAGGCTATTGACCATCAAAGAGTCATAGCCTGTTAAGGAAATCAGGTCTGGATATTTCCAGCCTATTTGAATGATCCCTCTCAAATCGGCTGCCATTTGTTTCCGCTCATCCTCCGAAAGCCTGTCATAAGCTTCCAGGCTGTTGATGTTGCCGAACCCATGAATCTGCCTGGCTTTTCCCGGGTCTCCAAACCATATGTCATGTTCTTTAAGGAAAGAGTAGGGCACCAGGTCAAACATACGGCTGAATTGCGTATCCGGAGCCAGAGTTGATTCCGGGGTTTTACCATCTGGGCTTAAGTTACTGGTTGAAGACAGGCTGGTCTTACTTGCAGGTACACAGGCTGAAAGAGTCAGTATAGTAGCTAGGGTTAAAAACAGGCCAATTAATAATCTCAACATCTCACCTCCTGATTCATGTTAATACCGTTATCCCTGAAATCATTTCTTGCCGATTACTTCTGGTGGAACTAAAAGATCTCCTGGATTTATCCCCTGGCTCTGTAGCTTCAGGTCATATTCATTTAACGAATGCTCACTCAAGGGATTACCCTGAAGATACAGGTTTTGCAGGCTTTTTAAAGCCATTATAGGAGAGATATCTACTATGCGGTTATCCCGTACTGCCAGCACTTGCAGTTTACTCAGTGAAGCTGCGGCTGATAAATCGCTGATATTGTTATCTGCCAACCGATATACCCAGGGCTTGTTTAAGGGCTGACTTGAGCTCAGGATCCGGAATATTAACTTCCTGGCCTGACCCTTATCTGCAACCCGTTAAGATAGTCGCCAGACTCACTATCATTAGAAATATCGCAAACCATTTCCTGTATTTATAAATCACCTGCTGCCCCCGGAACGAGAGAGTGTAACTGCTATTGATTGTTGTTTCGGCAGGAGCTGGATAGATTTCATTTCGAGATTAATATAGCATAGCGGAATGAATTCCACATTACCATAAGATGAAGAATAGATGAATTTACAAAATGCGTATAATTTGTCCAGTAATCGGCCGGAACGATGATTTTGCTTAATCTAAAGCCTGGTTATTTCAGTGAACAAAGTGTTTTAGCACGAGGTGTGATCAATGCCCAAAACAACAGTGGGCAAAGCCTAACTGACACTCCTGCCCATTTGTCTTATTATTCCGGCATTTAAATAGGAGTCATTCCTTCATGCATCATATTTAGTTGCCGTAATAATAGTATATAACTAAGAACGATGAGAAGGTGGGATTATAGGTCTATATTGAATGATGAAAACTTACAAAAATGGCGGACAGCATCTGGCCGGATGTTAAAGACGGGTATATTTACCTAAAGCTCTAATAAGAGAAGGTGTCACTTACCAAATTAAGCCAAAAGCCTGGGCCAGATTGGGTTAAACCCTCAGTTTGCGATACCCGTATCAGAAGCCTGGCTGTTTGAAAACACAGGGGCTGTGGCTTGGCCAATATAAATAAAAATACTATCCCATTAATTGCTTAACAAGAGCATAGTATGAGTCATACGTTGATTCAGAGTCCAGTTCATCGATGAACTGGAATACAGGCATTTTCGCTCCCACTGCTTCAGCCATCTCCC
>CAYLVC010000092.1:0-1856 GCA_964387005.1 uncultured Dehalococcoidales bacterium
TGCTGTCTTACCAGACGGATGAAGGGGACATCCGGGGATTTATCGGCAACCAGTATGCTCCTTATTATACCGGTATCGTCTCGGCGCTCCTGATAAAAGCCGGATTGGCGGATGATGTCCGCATCAAGAAGGCCCTGGACTGGCTTCTTGGCATGAGGCAAAATGACGGAGGCTGGGTCATTGGCAGTCCCGGAATCCTGGGTCTCCCTGATCTTAACCGCGACTACCTGAACTACCTGACCGGGGACAAATACGCTGAAACAGCCCGGGCTTTCGATAAAACCCGTCCGTTTTCTCATTCCGGTACGGGTATGGTTATCCGGGCTTTTGCCGCTCACCCGCAGTACCGCCGGTCGGCGGAAACCCAGCGGGCGGCTTCACTGCTGAAATCACATTTCTTTAAAGAGGACAATTATTCCTCTTACAGGCACCCGGACCACTGGATCAGGTTTGATTTTCCCTTCTGGTGGAACAGCCTTCTTGCTGCCCTGGACTCCCTTTCCTTGATCGGGATACCGCCTGAGGACAGCGATATCAAGAAGGGCCTCGACTGGTTTGTGTCCAACCAGTCCGATGACGGTCTGTGGCAGCCGTCTTATTCCCGTATTCATAAAGCAGCAGTGAACAGCAAGACCTCCGGGCTGAGATTGTGGATTACTCTGGCTGTCTGCCGGATATTCAAAAGATACTTCCCCCCGCTCTGATATATCAGGTCTGACACTTCAGGTCTCACGAATCAGGTAGCCCTTTAATGCCGGCTGTGTTAAGATGAAAATAATTTACTCTGTTCAGAGCGAATTCTGTGTTCCGGGGGTGTATATGGCAGACAGATATGAAATCAATCAACTTGCCAAAGAAGAATCCTGGCGTCTTTTCCGCATAATCGGTGAGCTTGTCGAGGGTTTCGACAAGCTTTCAGCAATTGAACCGGCTATTACCGTATACGGGGCTTCCCGCATGAAGCCGGGGACGGTTGATTACGAAAAAGCCCGGCGGATCGCCTATTTGCTGGGGAAAGAAGGTTTCAATATCATCACCGGGGGCGGGCCGGGGGCCATGGAAGCCGCTAACCTCGGAGCCAATGAGGCTGGGGTTAAGTCCGTCGGTCTCAATATTGAGCTGCCTGATGAGCAGGCCGTCAATGCTTATGCCAATCTGACCATCAGCTTTGATCACTTCTTTGCACGTAAAATCATGCTGGTCAAGTATTCCACGGCCTTCGTGATAATACCGGGGGGAATGGGTACTCTGGATGAACTGACCGAGGTTCTGACACTGATACAGACCCGCAAGATCAAGCCTTTTCCCGTGATATTGTTGAACTCGGCATTTTGGAAAGGCTTTCTGGACTGGCTTCAAGAACAGTCATTGGCCGGCGGTTATATTACCGAAGATGACCTGAAACTGCTGAGGTTAAGCGATAGTCCTGAAGAGGTAGTGGAAATCATCCGCAGCTGGTATCTAAGACAAGTAATTACAGGAAGGCAGGCTATACCATGATAAAAATCACTTTCGCTGGCGCCGCAGGCGATGTAACAGGATCCAGACACCTGGTTGAATGCGGCAATTACAAGATATTACTGGACTGCGGTCTGTTTCAAGGCAGACGTAAAGACACCTTTGAGCGCAACCTGAATTTCCTTTTTGATCCTGCATCTGTTGATACCTTAATCCTCTCTCATGCACATATCGATCATATCGGTAATGTGCCCAATCTGGTGAAGCAGGGTTTTAAGGGCACTATCCACTGCACACTGGCCACCGCTGATCTGGTAGGCGTAATGCTGTTGGACTCAGCCCATATCCAGGAGAACGATACGGCATTTGTTAACAAAATCCGTGCCAAACACCGCCAG
>CAYLVC010000092.1:1956-9954 GCA_964387005.1 uncultured Dehalococcoidales bacterium
GAAGCGGACGTTCTGATCATGGAAAGCACGTACGGCGACCGTTTACATAATAATATTGAAGAGGTGGAAACCAGGCTGGCAGAGGTGATCAACCAGACCATCGCCCGTCAGGGCAAAATACTCATCCCCTCCTTTGCCCTGGAACGCACACAGGAGCTGATTTACACCCTGCACCAGCTTATCCTGAAAAAGTGGATTCCCAGCGGGATACCGGTCTATGTGGACAGCCCGCTGGCTATAGATGCAACCGAGGTATTCAGGCTGCATCCGGAGTGTTTTGATAAAGAGACCAATGAATTTATGCGTACCGTTGACGATCCGTTTGGCTTTCATCATCTTCACTATACCCGCAATACCGAAGAGTCCATCGCGATTAACAACGTCGAGGGACCGGCTATTATCATCGCCGGATCGGGGATGGCGGAAAGCGGGCGGATTTTGCATCATTTGAAAAACAATATTCAAAATCCCATAAATACCATACTGATTGTCGGCTGGCAGGCGGAAAATACCCTTGGACGCAAGATCCAGGAAAAGTGGCCGAAGGTCTCAATTTTTGGTGAACCCTATGAGCTCAAAGCCCAGGTTGAGGTGTTTGATGAGTTCAGTGCTCATGCCGACCGCAACGACCTGATAAACTGGGTCAAGAAGGGGAAATGGCGGAAGATCTTTCTGGTGCACGGAGAGGCCGCTGCGACCGAGTCTCTGGCCGCTGCTTTAAAAGAAGAAGGCGCATATAAGGTGATTATCCCAAAGCTGGGAGACAGCTTAGAGATATAGATTTTACTCACCGGGGCGTCCCCCTGGTGCGTAACTAATACAGGACCTGATCCTGCTCCAGCCGTTTGATCTCATCTGCGGTCAGCCCCAGCAGCTTGCCGAAAACAGAGGAATTATGCTCGCCCAGCAGGGGAGCTCTATGGTAGTTGCCGGCGGGACTGCCGTCAAAACGGATAGGCAGGCCGGTCAGCAAGACCTTGCCCAGGACAGGATGTTCGCTATGAATAAACAGCCCTCTTCCGTTAATATGTTGATCGTGGGTGAGCTGTTTGGTACTGAGTGACGGCGCAGCCGCTACTCCCGCTTTTTGCATGCTGGCGGCAATTTCATAAGCGCCATAATTGCGGGTCCATTCCCGGACGTGTTGGTCCAGTGCTTCCTGGTTTTTCCAGCGGCTTAGTTCATCACTGAATTCAGCATTTTTCGTCCAGGGCGGATTACCCAGAACCCGGCAGAAAGCCTTCCATTCTTTTTGATTAGCTACGGCAATAGCCACCCATTCGTCTTCGTCTGTAGTTTTTTTACAGGGATAGGCGTTATGAGGCGCCTTGACTGCGTCATGGTTGCCGCTGCGCTGGGTGGTGCGGCCGTTGATGATATAGCCCATAACCATTTCGCCCAGGAAATTGGCAGAGCCTTCAATCATGGCTGCGTCGATATACTGGCCTTCCCCTGTCCGTTTATGATGGCATAAAGCGGACAAAACCCCAAATGCCCCGTGCATAGACTGGGCGCCATCCGTCCAGGGAGAAACTCCAATTACGGCAGGTTCGCCTCCGTTGAAGCCGTTGGCATCGGTTGCGCCGGTATAGGCGTCAACGATTTCGGCGTAGGCCGGGCGTTCCTTATGGGGTCCGCTGCGGCCGTAGCCGGAGCCGGCATAATAGATAATATCGGGTTTGAGTTTTTTCATTTCGGCATAGCTCAGTCCCCAGCGTTCAAGTATTCCGCCTCCGAAGTTTTCCGTTACCACGTCGCAGATTTTAACAAGTCTTTTAGCCAGTTCCCGGGCTTCAGGCTTGTTCATATTCAGGGTGATGCTTTTTTTGCCGAAATTAAGTGTAGCAAAAGCACTGCCGACATCCGGACCGGTACCGGCCAGGCCAGGGGGCGTACCGACCGTACGCATGTAGTCTATTCTCAGGTGGGTTTCAACCTTGATTACTTCAGCCCCCATTACGGAAAGCCATTCGGACAGGTGCGGGCCGGCCCACATTTGGCAAAAATCCAGTACCCTTATTCCTTCAAGCGGCAATTTCTGCATTTGTTTGCTCCTGAGCGAGTAAATTATTTATCTTTAGAACCAACAATAATACCTCTGTTGTAACAATGGCCATTCTTCTCCTTTGAGGGGAGAAGTGAGATGAGCGTGAGACTATTTTAAGATAATAAGCATTGAACAGCCGTTACTCAATGTGCCCTCTCACCCAACCTCTCCCACTTTGGGGAGAGGTTGGGTTGACTTCAAATAATACCGGCCTGGCGCATTCTGACCAGGTCCTGACGGCTGTAGCCTAACATCCGGCAGTAGACTTCTTCGTTATGCTCACCCAGCAGGGGGGCAGGTCTTTCAATTTTAGCGGGAGTGGCCGAAAGGTTATATGGGGCGCCGGGGTACTTGATTTTGCCGGCCTGGGAATGATCTACTTCCTGCCAGAACTGCCTGAAAGCCAGTTGTTCGTCTTCTACCAGGTCTTTGACAGAACGGACCAGTGAACAGGGGACTCCGTGTGCCAGGGCCAGCTGGTTTATTTCAGAGGCGGTATGTTCCATGGTCCAGACGGTTATCAGCTGGTTGAGCTCAACAATATAGTTATCGCGCATCAGAGGGTTGGCAAACATTTCCTCGGTTGACCAGTCCGGATTGCCCAGCATCTCCATCACCTTTGGATAATGGGGTCCGATCCAGATAACCACGTACCCATCTTTGCAGGAATAGAGAAAACCGCCGAATTTCTTTCTGCCCCATTCGCGCGAAGGGGTAAGTCCCACGACGGCATAGTAAGCCAGCTGCTGGCGGCCAATCGAGGCCACAGCCTCCTGCCGGGAAAGATCGATATGCCGGCCTTTTCCGCCGGATAGCTTGCCAATTACGGCTGAAAGGGTAGCAACGGAGGCAGTCAGACCGGTCATGAAGTCTGCTGCATGGTTGGCCCCTTTAAGGGGAGGATCACTTTCAGGGTCTTTTACTCCTTCATCCGGATTGCCGAAAGCCTCGGAGCCGGAATGGGAGGCGATCAGATCGTTGCCTTTATAGTTTTTTAAGGGGCCTGTTTGACCGAAGGGAGTAATTGAAGTCATAACCAGTCCGGGGTTGGATTTATGCAGACTTCTATAACCTGTGCCCATTGCGGACATTTTGCCGGCAGGCTGGTCCTCGATCAAAACATCGGCTTTTTGTATGAGCTCTTTAAATATTTTGATACCGGCGGCGGTCTCAAGATTGAGGGTAATTCCGGTCTTGTTGGTGTTGAGAAACAAAAACAGCCCGCTTTTTTCCGGATGGGGAATATCCCGGGGGAAAGGACCCCAGCTTCTGGCTTTGTCTCCCAGCCCGGGTTTTTCAATCTTGATGACATCTGCGCCCATGTCTGCCAGCAATTTACCGCAGTATGGGCCGCAAACAAAATCACTGAACTCGATTACCTTAATGCCGGAAAGCGCCTGACGGTTCATCTCGAATCTCCTTGTATCCGGGTTTTCCTGTATCGAGAAAAGACACAGGCTCATAGCAAACCATGATAGAAATGAAACACAGGTTCAGGGAGAAAGACGGGCATTGTATGGATTTGAGCCTATGGTTTTTCGCAGACTCATAGTTTACTTAAATTTATAATACCCGGAAGATGATGTCAAACAGACCACTGTCGGCAGGAACGGCCCCGGGAGCACGAAAAGGGTAAACAAGGCACAGGTGTATGACAAACACAAACGACTTGATTTGCGCATCATACTTATCTTTGTTATAATAATCCCAGTGTTGATATCTCCTTAATTCCGGCCTAAACTCCCCTTAAAAAGTGCAGTCCCAATTGGCCGAATGCCAGTACCAGGTACGGAAATGAGCCGTTATTTAAAAATTCTTCCTTAAACTCACCGGTAAGAACCGGGCCGGAGCACGAGATACCGATCCAGCCAGGATGACAGACCTGGAACGAATGCAGTGAAATAATTTCAGGAAATATGTCGTCAGGTCGATAAATTCGACCAATATTATCAGGAGCTTCGTAAGAGTGAAAGAGATCAGAATTCATGGACGCGGTGGTCAGGGGGCGGTTACAGCGGCTAGAATGCTAGCCAGCGCTTTCGTAATCGAAGGAAAGTATGTTGCCAGCTTCCCCATGTACGGCTTCGAAAGGCGAGGCGCTCCCGTTCAGGCATTTACCCGCCTGGACGACAAGCCCATCAGGGAAAAAACCCAGGTCTACAATCCCGATTGCATGGTGGTTATCGATCCTACCCTTCTTAAGTTGTCTACCCTTTTCTCAGGACTAAAACCGGACGGCATCTTGATTGTCAACAGTGCCAGTTTCAACACCCAGGCCGATAAAAATCTGAAAGTTGCGGGTGTGGTAAACGCCACCCAGATCGCAGTAGAAGAAATCGGCCGCGACATTCCCAATACCTGTTTGCTGGGAGCCTTTGCGGCAACAACCCAGTGGGTCAAACTGGACTCAATCCTGCAATGTCTCTCTGACTATCTGTCCGGCGATATGTTGAAGAGGAACATTCGCAGTGTCGAAAGAGGCTACAAAGAGGTGAAGGTAATAAAATGGCAATAAAGAAATTTTCTTATCCCTATGAAAGCTGCTGGTCGGATGCCGACCAATTACTCCTTTATATGGAGACAGGAACTTGGAGGACTAGCCGTCCCAAGGTGGACCAGTCCAAATGCAACTATTGCGGCATTTGCTCGCTCTATTGTCCTCCACAGTGCATGATTGACAAAGGCGATCATTTTGAACCCAACCTGGAATTTTGCAAGGGTTGTGGCATATGTGTAAAAGAATGTCCCAGAAAAGCCATAACCATGGTACCGGAGGAATAAAGTGGTAAAACAGATGCGAAAACAGGAAACCAGGGTAATTACCGGAAATGCCTGCTCTGCCTATGCTGTCAGGCTATGCCGCCCGGATGTGGTGGCCTTGTATCCAATCACGCCTCAGAGTGAAATCGTTGAGCAATTGACACGCTTTAAAGCGGATGGTCTGCTGGATGCCGAGATGATTGAAGTCGAAGGTGAAAATTCAGCTATGAACTCGGTTACAGGAGCCTGTGTAGCCGGCGGCAGAGTTTATACGGCCACGGCCTCTTATGGCCTTGCTTTTATGTACGATGCCATGATGCAGACTTCCGGATTCCGGGCTCCGGTAGTCATGACCAATGTCAATCGTGAGATCCCCGGAATTCATGCAGTTTCCACCAGCCAGCAGGACCTGATATCCGTCAGGGATATCGGCTGGCTTCAGGTTATAGTCGAGGACGACCAGGAAATCATCGATGTCACCATCCAGTCTTTCCGGCTGGCTGAAGACTATGATATCCAGCTTCCCCTGATGCTGAATTATGACGGGTATTATGTCTCCTATTCGGCGGAGAAGGTCAGCCTGCCCATGATTGAAGATGTGGACGAGTTTCTCTCTCCCTTGAAGAAACAGCCGCAGAGAATGAAGCTGATCCCGGGCAAGCCTCTGGGTGCAGGAGCGCACGGCATGCTGTTAGCTTATACGGAGCTGCGTTACAAGCACCTGGCAGCCATGGAGAGGGCCAAGGCCAAATTCGACCAGATCGATAAAGAATACGGCGATATGTTCGGACGTTATTACGGCGGCCAGATAGAAGAGTATAAAACTGAAGATGCGGATACTGTCCTGGTGACATCGGGCAGCGCCACGGGTACGGCCAAGACGGTAGTGGATGCCCTGAGGGAAAAAGGGCAGAAGGTTGGACTGGTGAAAATCAGACTGTACCGTCCCTTCCCCAGGGAGAAGATGGTCAAAGCCCTGAAAGGCAAGAAAGCCATCGGCGTGCTGGATAGAAGCGTAGCATTCGGCTGGAACTGCGGGCCTATGTACCTTGAGGTACGCTCGTTGTTACCTGAAATAGGCAATGTCCCGCTTTTGAGCTTTATTGATGGAATAGCCAACCTGGATATTACTGTCCCGAATATTGAGAGAATGATGAAGGATATTAATGCCGCTTCAACGGGCAAGGCCTACCAGGAAACAACCTGGATATCCTTAGAGGAGTAGTTAGTAGACATGGTCCAGAAAGAAAAAAAGTTGCCCAAAGTTTTTGATTATTTTGTTGAAAAAGACCAGTTTGCCGGCGGCAATACTTTCTGCGCCGGTTGTCCGGCTGAACTTACTTTAAGGACTGTTCCCAAGGTCCTGGGTAAGGATGTCATCATGGTAGGTACGCCCTCCTGTTCAGCCCCGGTACTGCACGGACAGAACCTGGGATCCTGGCATAAACTGGCATATTACGCCTGCGTAATGACCGGTGTGGCTTCGAGCGCCTCCGGTATTTCCCGCTATTTCCGCAAGACAGGGAAAGACGTTACTATTTGCTGCTTCACCGGAGACGGTGATGCCAGCGATGTCGGTTTTCAGCCGCTGAGCGGCGCTGCCGAGAGAAACGAGCATATCATGTATATCTGTTACGATAACGAAGGTTACATGAATACCGGCAACCAGAGAAGCAGCATGACTCCTCTGCATGCCGCCACATCGACCACCCCGGTAGGCAAAGGGCAAAAAGGCAAACCTACCATGGCCAAATTCCTGCCTCTTATCATGGCTTTGCATTCACCGGCTTATGTGGCGACGGCTACACTGAGCAATATGGAAGATTATGCCAAAAAGCTGCTTAAAGCCAAGGAGAAAAGTAAAACGGGTTTTGCCTATATTCATGTATTCGCCCCCTGCGTCATCGGTTTTAAAATCGGTACCGATGCGGCGATTCAGGTCTGCCGGGCGGCAGTCAGGACCAACTATTTCCCGCTGTGGGAGATGGAAGACGGAAAATACCGCCTGACAGTATCCGGGGACAATCCGCGGCCGGTGCAGGAATATCTTAGCCTCTGCGGCAAGTTCTCACATTTCAAGGAAGAAGATATTGCCGAAGCTCAGAAGATCGTCAATGACAGGTTCAACATGATCAAGTCGCTGGCTGAGCTGACCTCCAAAACCTGATAAATGGAACAAACAAACAGTTAAAACAAGGCCGGCGGCTTGCACCGCCGGCTTTGTTTTACACCTTGACCCCTGAGCCTCCGGCAGGGTATAATCAAAACTGGTATTAAGACAACATCTACAGGATTCCTTACCGGTTACAGCCATTACACGGGCTCGTAGCTCAGCGGTAGAGCGGACGGCTCATAACCGTTTGGTTCGCAGGTTCGATCCCTGCCGAGCCCACCACTATAAATTTCAAGTCAACAGCATCAGTCTTAAGTGGTCTTCGAGGCTGATGTTTTTGCTTTCCAATCAGCTTGTGTCCCTTCTTGATCGATATTTTGTATATAATGAAAATAGTTTCGCAAGCGATATAAAGGGGGGAGATATGCCAACTTTAGGTGTAACGGGTCTTATTGGAGGAATCCTGGCAATTATTTTTGGAATAATTATCATTTTATTCCCCAAAATTATTGCCTGGTTGATAGGAATTTACCTTGTTATCATGGGGATTCTGGCAATTATCGGGGCATTGAGCTAGCTGGCTGCAATGGCCTGTCTCCGGTCAAAAAAGAGTGTACCCGTATCAGTTTTGGAGGCAGGCTATCACACAACCGAACGGATAAATAATCCAGCCGGATCAAGCCCGATTTACGACATGGCGCCCGGCAGGAAGGTGCTTATTACCGGGAAGGCAATAAGTATGGCCAGGTTAACAATGTCAGCAATAACAAACGGCAGCACCCCCCGGAAAATGGTACCCATAGGGACGTCAACCACACTGGCCATACCAAAAAGATTAAGCCCGAATGGCGGGGTAATATTGCCTATTTCCACAATACGGACCATGAGAACGCTGTACCATATCAGGTTAAATCCCAGGGCATCCATAGCGGGATAGAGTATGGGTATTGTGAGGATCAACAGGGCGTAAACATCAAAGAAACAACCCAGAATGATATAAAATACGAGAACAATAATCAGTATCAATATGGTCGGCAGTGACAGTGCGACCATGAATTCGCTGATAGTAAAGGGGATG
>CAYLVC010000093.1:0-3058 GCA_964387005.1 uncultured Dehalococcoidales bacterium
GCTCCCAGGTTGGATAGCCTGGAGGGTAAGAAAATTGGGCTTTACCGCAATGGCAAACGGGCTGCACAACCCATTTTGGCCATCCTGGAAAAGAAACTGAAAGAGCGGTTCCCCACTTCTCAAATTAGCTGGTACAATACTCAAAAAACCAACGTTCCGGAATTCGATGAGTGGTTACAGGGAGTGGATGCGGTAGTGGCGGCAGTCGGAGACTGAGGCGGATGTACCAAGTACCTTGTGTACGATGCCATTACGATAGAAGAAAAGAACAAACCGGTGGTTGCCCTGGTCAACCGGGGGTTCATCAGCGTGGTGGAGTCCACCTCTTCCAGCAAGGGCATGCCCGGACTCAGAATAGTGCCGGAATCAATCCCCTGTGAATGTACAGTAGTAGCGGATGCAGAAGCCGGGATAGCGGCGGTCCTGGATGATATTATTGCCGGACTGACCACGTCGCTGACGGCAGAGGAAAAAACTCCCAGAGCCAGAGAGGTTGAAAAACCAGCCGGAATCATCTTCAAAGGAGATATTGGAGATGTCGATCAGTTCTTTTATCGACGTGGCTGGACAGACGGTTTGCCCATCATTCCCCCTACTGAGAAAGCCATCGCTGAAATGCTTAGCGGCACTGACCTGCCCCCGGATTATCTGGTAGCCGAGATTGTTCCCCGAAACGGGAAAGCCACCGTAGAAAAAATCGCCATTAATGCCGTTATGGCGGGATGCCTGCCGACCTATATGCCTGTTTTGATTGCCGGAGTTCAAGCGCTTACCAGCCCGGATAATTCATTCGGTACATGGGGCGTCAGCACAGGTTCCTGGGCGCCTTTCTGGGTCATCAATGGTCCCGTGCGGAAGGATTTGCATATCAACAGCGGCTCCGGAACCTTGAGTCCGGGAGACAAGGCTAACGCCGCTATTGGCAGGGCAATGGGACTGATCATCAAGAATATCGGAGGCATAAGAAAAGCCAGTGAAGATATGGGCTGTCTTGGTAATCCCGGTAAATACTCCTTAGTCATGGCGGAAAATGAGGAGGAAAGTCCCTGGGAGCCACTGCACGTAGAATATGGTTTTAAAAAAGATGACAGTACAATAGGCGTGGCCTTTCCCAACACCTATACCCAGATGCAACCCTATGGTAACGATGACCAGAGCATCCTGCGGACCCTGATGTACAATTTGATGCCGGCTGTCAGGGGCGGATATTCTCTTATCCTCCCGCCGATGATTGCCAAAACTCTGGCTGCCGGTGGCTGGAAAAAGCAGGATATCAAAGCCTTCATTGCCCAGAACGGACGGGTGGCGGCTTACGAACTGGGGACCTTCTGGACCCCACGCCCCGGCGGACTTTATGGTGAAAAGGTATCCATGATCGCCCAGGATACCCTGCCCGTATTGAGACCGGATCTGATGAGAATTATCGTAGCTGGTGGAGCAGGCGTATTTATGGGCCAGTTAATGGGCTCTTGGGTAGTCCCCAGCCAGAAAACCATTAAAAAGATGGAATTTCCTCTAAATTGGGAAAGTCTGGTCAGAAAATACCGGAATGAGGTACCCACCTATATGAAATATTAGATCTGGTCTCACACTTAGCATCGAGACAAAAACTAGGAGGACACTTATATGGAACTACGAGGTAAAATCGCTCTGGTTACCGGTGCCGGAGGCAAGGGTAGCACCGGTCACGCGGGCAAGGGCGTAGCTTTGAGCCTGGCCCAGGCAGGAGCCGATGTGGCCGTAAATGATATCGATGCTCAGTCCGCGGAAGATACTGCTGCCGAAATCAAGGCCATGGGCCGACGGTCTATGGTTGTACTGGCTGATGTCTCAAAAGAACCGGAAGTAATCCATATGGTGGAGACGGTGGTCAGGGGGTTTGGAGGCATCGATATCCTGGTGAATAATGTCGGCCATGGCCTGCCCATTCTGGTTGAAGATATGACGGCCGAGGAATGGCATTTCGTTCTGGGGAAAAACCTGGACGCTCCCTTTTTCTGTTCCAAGGCGGTAATTCCCATAATGAAAGAGCGAGGAGGGGGTAAAATAATCACGGTGGCTTCTATGGCAGGTAAGACCGTCACTGCCGTTACCGGAGCTTCTTACACCGCCTCTAAAGCTGGAGTAATCGGATTTACCCGCCAGCTGGCCTGGGAAGTGGGACCGTATCATATCAACGTCAATGCCATCTGCCCGGCAGGGATAGTCTCAGCCTATAATCCCCCGGCTGCTGACGCGCTGGAAAATATGACTAAAAGAATCCCTATTCGTCAGGCTACGACCTCTGAAGATATCGGCTGGGCGGCTGTTTTTCTAGCCTCAGACCGGGCCAGAACGATTACCGGTACTACCCTGGACGTTGAAGGCGGTCGGACTAACTCGGTTGGAGATTGGGATAACTATGTCAGGGTGCGCAAAGAATGGATAGCCAAAAACCGAAAAAATTATTGAGTCAATTTTAATGTGAACATAGCCATAATCTGAATAGTGTCCTGGTCGGGATGATCCGTAACCTGTTTTTTCTGGATAGAAGTAAACTCCGGCGAACCAATTGGGAAAGAACAGAAATTTGTGGTTATTCTGCAAGTGACATAATTGAGATATTCACGAACTGTGGCTTGGGCCTGTATTGACAGCCGGTGAAAAAAACCTGGATCAATTTCTGGAATATTGACCAGTATGTGAATTAATACAGCGATCTGTTAGCAGGTTTGGGGATAAGTGTATAAAGATTTCTCTAATTGGCCTCAGGGAGCAAGTTAATGTTTGATTGGGATGTAATCGTAATTGGTGGAGGTCCAGCCGGACTTACCGCCGGAATATATCTTGGCCGGGCCAAATTACGCACGCTTTTGATCGAAGAAGAAAATTACGGCGGAAAAATTAAAAATATAGAATGGATAGAAAACTATCCCGGGTTTCCAGAAGGAATATCCGGAGCTTCTCTGGCAAACGCGATGGAAACTCAAGCACGGAAATATGGATTGAACACTGAAATCAACAAGGTGACTGGAATAGAGCTTTTTTCGGAAAGTCGGTGGGTCTCGTGTTTGGGTGG
>CAYLVC010000093.1:3158-5160 GCA_964387005.1 uncultured Dehalococcoidales bacterium
AGTCCGAAGATTAAGGTAAAGACCGGAGTAAGAGTAAAAAGTATTGTAGGCAAAGATCACGTGGAAGGGATAGAGATTCAGGACTCTACCAATAACAACAAAGAAATACTTAAAGCGGATGGAGTCCTGGTCCAGATAGGCTTTGATGCCAACACAGACTATTTAGAGAATATAGTCCCACTGGATACCAGGGGACAAATAATCGTGAATGAAAAAATGGCAACCTCCGTTTCAGGCATTCTGGCAATCGGGGACATTCGCACCGGTTCCTGTGGTCAAGTAGCCACTGCTGTCGGTGACGGTACCACGGCGGCAATTTCGGCAATAAAGATGCTTCAATAAGGTACAAATACTTATATTGAAGAAAGGTTCACGAATATAGTTGTAAAAGAAAAAAAGGAGTATAGTATGCAAAAGTTACTGGTTCCCTTGTTGGTCCTGTTAATCTGTGCCTTTATAGTTACAGGTTGTAGTCCTTCATCATCTACATCCTCATCAACTGCTGCAATTTCGCCATCGAGTACCTCAACATCTGCTGCTTCAACTCCGAGTGGAGAAACCCCCAAATACGGTGGGATATTAAGAACGATTGGGTCATCCTCCCCTTTTACGCTGGGTTGGTTTGCACAGGCCGGATTGTCTGCGTCTGGAACGACTGCACCCAACGTCGAGACACTCTTACAATGTGATTATTACAACGTGGTTAAACCCTGGTTGGCAGAGAACTATACTATAGCACCGGATTTAAAGTCAATTACACTTAACATCCGGAAAGGGGTTAAGTTTCACGATGGCACTACTTTAGACGGAGCTGCAGTCAAATGGAACCTGGACCAGATGAAGACGGCTAAACTGTCGTCAACGACGAAGTGGGGTTCGATAGACCTGGTTGATGATTATACAGTTCGAATTAACCTGACCGAATACAGGAATACGTTGTTGAACAGCCTGGCAGCCTCATACATGGTTTCGCCGTCTGCCTTTAATGAAAAAGGTAAGGATTATCTTCTCTGGAATCCGGTGGGTACCGGTCCCTTTAAATTTGTCAGCTATGAAAAGGATGCCGTTGTCAAGTCAACCAGATTTGATGATTACTGGCAAAAAGGTAAACCTTACCTGGATGGAACAGAGATGCTCATTATTAATGACCCCATGACTCAAGCATCTGCCTTTCGGGAGAAAGAAGGAGATGCGCTAGGCGGAGATATGGGTAAACAATCTTTTGATTTAGTCAATGAAGGCTACAAATGGGAGGGCAAACCGGGTGGAATATTCACACTGATACCCGACAGCGGAAATGAGGAATCACCTTTTTCCAATATTAAAGTGCGCCTGGCTTTGGATTATGCGATTGACCGGAAAGCCATTACGGACGCCACAGGTTTTGGTTTTAAAAACCCGGCATTCCAGCTAGCTTTCCCCAATACACCCAATTTCATAAGTGATCTGGAGCCGCGTTCTTATAACCCGGAAAAAGCGAAACAACTTCTAAGCGAAGCGGGTTATCCTGACGGATTCAAGACCACTCTTACCGCAGATGGCCGCAGCGCGAATAAAGATGCGGTTACTGCCATGCAGGGCAACCTTAGTAAAGTGGGCATCGATGCCGAAGTGCAAATAGTGGATTCTGCCACCTTTAACAAGCTCAGAACAACCGGTTGGAAGAATGGAATTCTTACATCTCCGCTTGGAATGGATGCGAATTTCAATTCCACTATTGAGAGATACTTTTCTAAAGAAACGGTTAATTTCATCAGCGCTATAAGGACTGATGAATTCGACAGCTTATATCAGCAAAGCTTGCATTCCCCGCAATCTGATCCTGCTCTGATGCAAAAAATGATTCGGTACATTTATGACAACGCCCTTATCACATGCCTCTGGGACCAAATGCATGCGACCATCTTGCAACCTTATGTACATGATACTGGCTTTCAGAGCCTGCAGACCTGGGTAGGTTGGCTTCCGGACCAGGCATGGCTGAGCAAATAACTAAATACTT
>CAYLVC010000093.1:5260-9849 GCA_964387005.1 uncultured Dehalococcoidales bacterium
TCTATTGTGCAACGTGAACCGGTAGTTAAGGAAATTTTCAGGCGTATACCTATTACCCTCAATTTAAGTTTGGTAGCTCTTTTCATCAGCATTATTATCGGCATTCCTGCAGGCGTGATCTGCGCTGTGCGGAGAGGTAAATGGATTGATACTGTAGTTACGGTACTGGCAAACATCGGTATTACCGTCCCTGTTTTCTGGCTGGGTGTCATGCTGGTTTATCTCTTCTCTCTGCAGCTGCACTGGCTTCCGGTACAGGGATACACATCTCCGTTTCAAGATTTAGGCAAAAGTGTCCGGCAGCTAATTATGCCAATATTTTGTCTGAGTATATTCCCTATAGCTTCAATAACACGGCAGACTCGTTCGAGTATGCTTGAAGTGATGCGGCAGGATTATATCCGGACCGCCTGGTCAAAAGGTCTGAAAGAACGGATTATTGTGTCCAAACATGCCCTGAAAAACGCTTTAATTCCCGTGGTTACACTTTTAGGAATGTCGTTAAGTCACATAATCGGTGGCTCAGTAATAATCGAAACAGTTTTTAATATTCCGGGAATGGGACGGATGGCAGTCAATGCCGTTTTTGCTCATGACTACCCGGTTGTACAGGGCTTTATATTCTTAATAGCCGTATTGATTGTAACCGTCAATCTTATTGTGGATATCTCTTACGGTTGGCTGGACCCCAGGATACGTTACTCATAAGGAGTAGTAATTATGGGACAAGCGGAATCATCATTCACAGATGTGGAAAAAGTCACACAACCTCGTATCACTGAGTTCCAGCGATTGGTAAGGGTGTTTATTGGTCGCAAGGTAGTGTTATTCGGTTCGATTGTTATTTTCCTGCTGCTTCTGACTGCCTTAATTGCCCCCATACTGGCGCCTTATGATCCGTATGACCAGCATCTGGACCAGGTTCTACTTAAACCAAACTCACAACACTGGCTTGGTACCGATACCCTCGGAAGAGACATTTTGAGCCGGATTATCTACGGTTCACGGAATTCACTGCTGGTAGGTATAGTGGCTCTGGGCATTGCAGCGACGATCGGTATGATGGTCGGTCTCACCGCTGCCTATTTCGGAGGATGGGTATACAACATCTTGATGAGGATTATCGATGCTCTGATGTGTTTCCCAATGATATTGATGGCTCTGGTTATCGCTGCGTTGCTTGGTGGCGGATTAACGAATGTGATGATAGCCTTAGGCATCGCCCTTTTGCCTGGCTATGCCAGAATAATGAGTGCTCAGGTGCTGTCGGTAAAAGAAAATGATTACATTATGGCTGAGCACGCTACCGGGGCCGGTCACCTTCTTATCATGTTCCGGCATATTTTCCCCAATTGTTTACCACCCCTGATAGTAATGCTTACCATGCAGTTAGGAGCCGCTATTCTGGCTGAAGCCGGCCTCAGCTTCCTGGGTGTAGGTATTCAACCGCCGGCCGCAGCCTGGGGATCTATGGTAAATGACGGGCGAGAGTATCTGATTACCAACCCGATACTGTCCTTCGCCCCAGGGATTGCTATTATGTTAGTCGTTTTTAGTTTCAATATGGTAGGTGACGGTTTAAGAGATGCGTTAGACCCAAAACTGAGGGGTACACTATAGCGGAGTACCGTCGATCTCTCGTCTAACCCCGGGAAGATATTGCCTATATAACGAAAACGAAATACCCCCCGGTTTTCCGGGGGGTATTAACTTCGGCCGCTCTTTAGAAAACCTGCCCTAGTACCTGGCATATGTGGGTACTATGTTCTTATGCTTAGCTACCAGTTTAACCCAATTTGCCGGTAACTCCACTTTTTGGGTTACTCCCTTTCCTCCAAAGGCTCTGAGCAAGCCCATCCAACAAGGCCCGGGGCCGCCGGCTACAATAATCTGCACCCCGCGAGTGCGAAAAGAATTAGGCCCGCTTTCAAATTCCGGGTTCCCCGGCACTGCCGCCAGGAAAAAGTCCTCGATTTTTTTCTTTGTCCATCCCATATCGGCCAGTGTCCGGGCATATTGCGGGGGCAATATGAGATAAAATGATCCGTTGGATTCGCCTATTATAGATTGAACCACAGCGCTCAATATGCCCTTGTCATCAGTGCCGTTGGCCGCTACGATACGGAAAGCATTCCCGGATGCAACGGTAATAGTACCGTCTCCTTTTTGGAAACCCTGTTGGACATGCAGAGGCTCCCAGGGGCTTTCCTCCTCATTTTCGGCTATTACTGTTGTGTATTTCAAAGGGTTGCCGACCACTGCCATGTCTTCTACCCCTTTTCGTATGCCACCAATGTTCTTAACTATAAGCCCCATGGCGCGCCCAATGGCAGCATTGGCTATGTCTCCCGGACTCAGAGAACCGGAACTGCTGTTAACATTCAGGTCATCGCGTATCGGGCCGTTAATGATCCAGAATGGCGCCGGTGAGAGTGTGCTGCCAAGCTGCCAGGGTCCTTTTCTGGATTCCGGTCCAAATCCCGCTAACACACCGGCGATCAAAACTGGCATGTAGGTCGGCAAGGCCCCGGCCATGACCGCATTGATAGCAATCTTCTCTACCGTGGCCTTCCCTAACCTTGGTATTATTTTGGCTACTACATGGTCGGCGTTAAGGTCGGTCCCCGTGAGCATTCGGGCTACTGCTTCTTCAGTAGGTGGTATTATAGGTAAGCCATCAGTCCATCCCCTCTTGTAAAAAAACAGGTTTACCTCTTCCAAATTACCTTTAAAAACAATTCTTGAATGTCTTTCTACTTCCTTCTGTTTTGGAGACTTCTCATCCGCAGTCAGGGGTTTGGTCAGCGCCTCTATGATGTCATCCATGGCGGCACTAACCCCTTTTTCAATTTCCTCCGTAACAGTAGAGTGAGGAGGAACGGTCTCCAGTAAAATCCGCACCCCGGGCATCCCTTTAACAGAGGCTGAAGACCTGGCATCCATAAAAAAGCCTTTGTTACATAGAGCTACCACTGGTTTATTCATTTCCTCTATGGAAATCGCCTCGTACACAAGGTACTTAGTGCAACCCCCTCAGTCACCAACCGCAGCTATTACCGCATCAACTCCGTTTACCCACTCTTTATAGCGCTCCTTGTTCTGGGTTTCTAATTGTATGACGGCCCACGATCCCTCACCGATATACCAGCTAGTCTCGGAAGTGGGAAATCTCTCTTTTAGTTTCCCTTCAACCGCCATCATTATACGCTTGGATATTGGTTTTGAACTGGCGAACAAACCGATCTTCTTACCCGCCAGGTCAGTTAACCTGGGTGCCGTGAGTCCCCTGAATGGTATCGGATCAACTTCCGCCCAGGGACTTAATACTTCATTTTGGCTTTGTCCATCGTTTGAATTCATTATGCACCTCTTTTC
Source organism: uncultured Dehalococcoidales bacterium (assembly GCA_964387005.1). Taxonomy (GTDB): domain Bacteria; phylum Chloroflexota; class Dehalococcoidia; order Dehalococcoidales; family UBA3254; genus CAYLVC01. The sequence goes on from CAYLVC010000093.1 coordinate 8,636, forward strand.
TTTTTACAATCATTTTTTTCCGCCGGCAAATACCTTACGATTGATATTCATTCATGGCAGACGAGTAAGCATTATACAAATATCTCAAATCCAACCTTTGAATACAATCCGCAACCGGCATCTCGGCTCCTGACTCTTTGGCTAGTTCCAGAGCTAATATCCGGTCCCGAACGCCCATGCCACCAGCAGCCGGTCCGGCTGTGGAAGTTCGGGGTGAAGATTGACTCTCTTTAAAATATTCCGCCATGTTCTGCAGCCCACGGGTACTGCCGAGCCCCTGGCAAAGAGCTTCCACCATTGTTTTCAGGTCCAATCCCGCCTGAACTCCCATATTGAGGGATTCGCGAGTAACCACCCCAATATTAAAGGCATTGATCTGGTGGACCAGTTTACAGATCTGCCCGTTGCCGACCGGTCCCATGTAGAAGATATTTTTCCCCATAGCCTGTAAAACCGGCCAATTCCGATCTACAACCTCTTTATCTCCCCCTACCATAATGGTCAACCCGCCCAATGTGTGTTTTTGCCCGCTGGGGTCTGTTACCGGGGCGTCCAGTACATTTACTTTCAGTTTTGTGGCTCTGGCATGCAGGCGCCGGCAGTATGCGGGACTGGCTGTAGATGAGATGATAATGGTCTTTCCTTCCGAAATGCAATCCCATAACCCGTTCTCTCCGAAGAGTATCTGATCTATTTGAGTTTCGTCCCGAACCATCAAAATAATAGAATCACAGGATCCGGCTAACTCTCCGGATGAGCCGGCAATTTTGGCTCCTAGAAGTTTGATCTCTGCTACGGCATTTTGATTTAAGTCAAACACGCTAACTGGTAAACCATTCTTGATGAGGCTTTTAGCCATGGGCATGCCCATGTTACCAATTCCAATAAAGCCAACTTGTAGAGTAACCAAAAGTGAATTCCTCCATTTGTCTGCGTTAGACTTGTGTCCGGAGAATCTTATTCAATTTGCCGTTAATTCACTTCAGAATTGAATAGTTTCAGCATACGCCGGATAGGTTTATATTAAGTACCTCCCGAAATATACATAGATTAACTCCTGGATCTCAGACCGGGGAATATTATCCCTGCGTACCAGCTTTCTTAAATTGCCTGTCCAACCCAGTTTTATAAAACATATAAGTATTCATATATGACATCGATATTGTATAGTATTATAGGTAATACACATATGTTTGTCAATACTGAATTTTGAT
>CAYLVC010000094.1:0-9830 GCA_964387005.1 uncultured Dehalococcoidales bacterium
AAACGTTCAGGATTAGGAATATAAACCCGGGAAAAATACAACCTGGCCTGTTCAGCGACATCAACTGCTTTTTGCTGTATCCTGGCTTCTCCCATTACTTCCAGAATACGGGTACTGTCTGCCGTAGCTGCGGCTCCCAGAGAAAGGCTGCTTTCTTCGGCAGATCGTCCCATCTGGTCCATTTTAGAGATAGTAAAAAAGCCAAGTACGGCCAATAACAGGACTGATAAAGCCAGGAAAGAAAACAGGAGCTTGGTAGTGATGCTGAACTTAAGCCGGTTTTTCAAATAGTATCCTCACAATACCCGGATAATAAGTTTAACATAGCACACCACCATAACAGCGTCAACAATGCTAACTATCAGATGTTGTTTAAAATAAAAGTTGATTAATGCAGGTATAAAACATTAAAATATACCATTCCTAGAATAAATCAGGAGATAGAAATGAGTGCAATAGAAAACCAGACGATCAGGTTAACACTTCCTGCAAGGCTTGATTTTCTTCCCGGGGCTACTGCTCTTGTAAGCGATTATTCACATAAGCTGGGACTGGATGAAAAGGATGCCCGCCGCTTGGAACTTGTAGTAGAGGAAGCCTGTGTCAATGTGATAGAACATGCTTTCGAAGGTGAAATCGGCAGTTATGAAATAACGGTTGAACGCCGGCCGGGACAGATTGTGGTAGGGGTTGAAGACAGGGGTCTTCCTTTTGATTTCAAGAAGTTCGAAAATGGGAAGGAATCAGGACTGGGCATGGTATTGATGAAGGCCTTTGCCGACGAGATCCGTTTTGTCAACCAGGGGCGGAGAGGTAAACGGGTGGAACTGGTAAAAAACCTGCCTGAAAAGGAATTGGAAAAATATATACAGGAAGAACATGCGCGACTCTCCAGCCCTGACCAGCCTCCGGTGTCAGTTCTGGCCGAGTCAGATATCACCATACGGTTAATGAGGCCGGATGAATCTTTGAGTCTGGCCCGCTGTGCCTACCGCTGCTACGGCTATACATACTCGACGGACAATTTTTATTTTCCGGAAAGGGTGCGTGAGCTTATTGAAAGCAAACTGATGGTTTCCCAGGTGGCAGTTACCCCTGACAATGAGATAATCGGTCATCTTGCTATCAGCAAGGACAGCGCCAGTGCACTGGTGGGTGAGTCCGGCCAGGCGATAGTCGATCCGCGTTTCAGGGGAAAAGGTATTTTAAAAAAGCTGAAAGCGGTATCCAGAAGCTACAACAAAGAGGCAGGCATGTTGGGGGAATATGGTGAAGCAGTGACTGTGCATGTTTATTCCCAGAGAGTAGCCCTTTCCGGAGATGCCTCTGAAATGGGTGTACTGCTGGGATTTACCCCGGCTACCATGTATTTTAAAGACATACAGGGTGAAAACAACCCGAAACGCCGTCCTATTGTTCTCTTTTATTCCCGTTACAACGAGGAGCCCTGGCGAGATGTTTACCTGCCTCCACACCATGCAGGCATAATGCGCCGTATTTATGAAAAAATGGAAATGCGCCGTAACATAGTTACCGGTGATATACCTGAACTGGCGGAACAGGCGCAGGTCAATATCAAGGTACAGACAGAAGCCAGCCGGGCCTTTTTAAGGGTAGTAGAATATGGAAAGGACCTGGAGGACCTGGTACGTTTCCGCCTGAAAGAGTTATGTTCCAAAAGGGTAGACTGCATCTATCTTGATCTACCGCTGTCAAATCCGGCGGTACAGCGGTATTGTGTCTCGATGGAAATGCTGGGCTTCTTTTTTGGGGGAATACTGCCGGAGATCCACAACGGCGATGTGCTGCGTTTGCAGTACATAAATAATGCCGAGCTTGAACTGGAGCAGATAGAAATAGCTTTTGATTTCAGCAAAGAGCTATATGATTATGTGCTTAAAGCCAGCGGGCTGGGCAAATAGAGGGTCTCACAAATTCTATATCAGGTGCATGTTCTCGGCTTCAACCAGCAGGCTATCCCTGAATTTGGGATGAGCCAGGCTGATAATGTCCAGAGCTCTTTCACGAGTTGATTTTCCCTTGAGATTAACCACACCGTATTCAGTTACCAGGAAATGAGTATCCATACGGGGCGTGGTTATAACGGTACCGGTACTGAAGCGAGGTACGACCTTTGAGACCTGGCCTTTTTTGGTGGTGGAATAGAAAGCCAGAATGGATTTTCCTCCTTTGGAATTAAAAGCTCCGCGCACAAAATCGAGCTGACCCCCGGTACCGCTATATTGTGAACCTGCCAGGTATTCGGCATTACACTGACCAAGCAGGTCCACTTCTATGATGGAGTTTATTGAGATCATGTTATCATTCCGGGCAATGACAGCCGGATCGTTAACGTAGGAAACCGGATAACTCTCCATGCTTGGATTATCATTCAACAGTTCATACATTTCCCGGTTTCCCCTGGCAAATGTAAAAACATGTTTGCGCGGATGCAGGTTCTTTTTCTTGCCGGTGAAAACACCTTTTTTAACCAGACCCACCATGCCTATGCAAAAAAGCTCGGTATGTATACCCAGATCTTTGTGACCCTGGAGGTATTTGGCAACGGCATTGGGAATACCGCCTGTGCCCAGCTGGATGGTGGCTCCATCCGGCACCATTTCAGCAATTGTCTTGCCAATGATATCGTCTTCCGGTTTAGGTTCTGGATGCTTGATCTCCAACAGGGGTACATGGTTTTCAATTATGGCTTCAACCTCGGAAACATGTACCAGTGAATCACCGAAAACACGGGGCATATTACGGTTCACCTCAACAATAAGATGGCGGCAATGACGAGCAGCCGTGGAAGTGAAGTCGTTAGATGTCCCGAAACTAAAATATCCGGCTTTATCCATTGGTGAAACAACGGTAATAGTGGCGCCGACATCCATGAATTCACGACACATTCTGGGGATTTGATGAAAATAATTGGGAACATAGTAGCTAAGACCGATTTTGACTTTTGATCGATCAGATTCGCCCACAAACCAGGAATAAGCCTGAATGCAGTCCGACAAATCGGGAGAAAGTACCGTGGATTCAGCGTGTTTGGTGGGGTTCAGAGAAAAGACCCTTATGTCTTTCAGGTCGTCTCGCCTGACCCTGTCTGCGATAGCTTCCAGTAAAGCAGGCGGTTCAGCCATGCTTAAGCCAAGGACGATAGTATCTCCGTTTTGAAGGCTTTTAACTGCTTGTTGAGGTGTTGCAAGTTTTTGTCTATATTCATTTGCGAATTCGATCATCTGTCTATTTCCTTATTGAAATCCAACATGGTAATTAGTCTGCGGTTTATTTCTCCTGGTATAGTTTATAATCCTCCCATTTCTCCCAGGTACGGTAGTCCGCCCTGAAATCACGCTGGGACTTTAAGACTTTGGCGTAAAACGGGTCACTGTCAGCTTTCCGGTCAGACAATCTGGCGGTAATCTCGCTTATCCGGTTCAGCGCTTCATCGCCCAGGGTTATGACCTGAATGCCTTTTTGCTCGAACTTGCGAAGATATTCAGCGTTGCTCCCCTCAATTTTGGACATATAGTCTATCTGGCTTACCTCTTTACAGGCTGCTTCGAAAATTGCTTTCAGATCGTCCGGAAGTTTATTCCAGGCATCTTCGTTTACAAGGACATCATACATTCCCGAGGGCTGATGCCACGAGGGCATAGAGGCATAGGCTGCCACATCCTGAAAACCCAGCTGCCAGTCAATGAAAGGAGTATTGAACTCACAGCCATCGATCGAGCCGTTTTTCATGGCAGGTATGATATCCGCTACCGGCAAAGTAACCGTTTCAGCACCGAGTTCTTTTAGTATGTCGGCGGCAAGACCTACAGCCCTGAGTTTCAGACCTTTAAAATCATCCAGTGTATGCACCGGTTTGTTGGTGAAGAAACCGAACTCAGGTCCGTTTGAAGCTCCCGGGAATGGCACAACGTTGTATTTATTGTAAAGTTCCTGCCATAATTTCATACCCCCGGCGGGCCCATACAGCCAGATTGTCCATTCCTGCTGAGTCATCATGTCCGGAATAGAGCTGAACAGCTCAAAAGCCGGTTCTTTGTTCCAGTATCCGGGCCAACCATGTCCGCATTCTATTTCACCCGTGCTGACTGCATCAAAAACATCGAACGCGCCTGTCAATTTCTCAGCGGGGTAGGCTTCAATTACCAGACGTCCGTTGCTCATCTGTTTAACCCGTTGGCAGATAGCCTGTGCCCCATCCGAAAAAAGGGCAATATCAGCCGACCAGCTGGTAGCCATTTTCCACTTAAAGGAATCTGATAGTTCAGGCAAGGTGCAGGCTGATGTGGATAAAACGAATACCATAAGAAAAGAAAAGATGACAGACACCACTTTAGTCTTCATATTGCAGAGAATCCTCCTGAATAGAATTTAAGGATATTCGGACCTGAAAACTGTAAAACATCGCAATTCCGGATGTGAATACCGGCATTGGGGAAAAACTTTTCAGCTTGAATACTCCCGAAACATCGAGACCGCACTGCTTTACTTGTGATTTGGCTTAATTTTCTCTTATAATTACGTTAAAGTCAACCGTTGCAAAACCAGTGCCTATACAGGTAAAAATATGCAGAAATTAGTCAATTACATCAAGGGCTTCTTTTCTCCCAGCCGGAGCAGCTATGAAGCCAAACAAAAATCCATACTATCGGGGCTGGTATTCGGTATAATCGGGTTGTTTCCTGCAATAGCAATTGTAATCATGGCAAATTCACTGACTGTTTTTTCCGACCTCTTGAGAAATGTGGGTGTCGTATTCGCGATTTTCTTCTCCTGGATGACGGTACAAAAAGTAGCCAAAGGTAAAAATGCACTATATAACTACGGCTACGGGAAGATGGAGAATTTATCCAGTCTGGTCGTAGCCGGGGTCATGTTGATATCCATTATCATAATTTTGTACCAGATCATTGAACGATTCCAGAACCCGGTTGAAATAAAGGCATTGGGGCTGGGAATAGGTGTGTTTTTATCAGGTCTGGCGGCTATATTCAACGGCTGGCTCTGGTGGCAAAGCTACAAGACCGCCAAAAATGCTTCCTCGCCGATGATGGAATCTCTCTGGCGTTTATACCAGGTGAAGACAATCTCAACCGTCTGCGTGGTTGCGTCGCTGGGTTTGAGCCTTATTTTCAGGAATTACTCCTGGGCAGTATATATCGATCCTGCCGGATCAATCGTGATGCTGGGTGTTCTGATATTTTCAACATACGGTGTTATTTCCTCATCCGTATATGACTTGCTGGATAGGGCTTTAAGCGACTCACTGCAATTACTGGTACTAAAATCACTTGCCAGCCATTTTGACTCCTATGAAGCCATTCACGGTGTAAATTCGAGACGATCAGGCAACAATGTTTATGTAGAGCTACTGTTGGAATTCGATCCTGAAAGCAAGATGGCGGATGTTCAGAGAAATATCGATGATATGAAATCCGAAATGGAGAGCAACATACCCGGCGCACAGGTGATTATTGTACCTACGAAGCGCAATCCAAACTGATGATGCCCCGGTTTTTAAGGAGTATATTTTTTATGAATAACAGGTTAATATCGGGTATTATCTGCCTGATACTGCTGTTATTTCCTATAGCTTTCTCCGCCTGCCAATCGTCCTCACAGCAAGAAGCACACAGGGTTTTGAAACAGGTTAAGCTGGAAGTACAGGACGAAATGAACGCTCTGGACCGTCTCCTGGAACAATCCGCCATGGCATTATCAGGAAATGACCTGGCAGGTGAACAAGCACGGGAAATCCTGTCGGGAATGCTAACGGACCGCTCTTACATCATCGATACCTGTACCGTAAGCCGGAATGGTATTATTCTGGCAGTAGAACCGGAAGAGTACCGACAGGCAGAAGGTGCAGATATCAGCTTGCAAGAACAGGTTATCCGTCTATTTCGTACTCTGAAGCCGGTACTAAGCCGGAATTTCCAGTCAGTTGAAAGTATTGAAGCTGCTGATATGGAGTATCCGGTATTCTCACCGGAAAAAGAGATAACCGGTTCGGTCAGTGTGCTATTTAAACCCGAGGTTATCATTGGGGACATAGTTTCCCGTGTGGCAGGGAATACTCCATTCAGTATAATGTTCATGCAGCCGGACGGCAGGATAATCTATGACACCGATTCAACTCAAATAGGCCGAAACACATTTATGGATACTCTATACCAGTCTTTTCCTCAGCTTTTGGATTTGGGAAGGGAAGTCTCCGTTAAGATTGAAGGTACAGGTCAATACCAGTTTTTAGATACATCCGTCAATAAGGAAGCAATCTGGGACACTTTCGCCATGCATGGTACGGAATGGCGGATCGTCCTGATGTACACGCTTCCATAAACAGTTCAGAGGCAAAGACGTGAATTTCTATATATATATAACGACTTTTGTTGTTGCGCATACAGGTGGTTGCCACAGCATGTTTGGTCTGCCGACTGCGCAAGGTGCAAAGTGACCGTAGTCTGCTCGGCGGAGACTCAACCAGACTGTGTTCCATCCGCAATATTTAACGACGTTATACATAATTTGTCCGGTAGTATGCTGCTTATCCCAGCTCAAACGAAGTTACCCCGAATATCTGCGCCAAAGATATATCCGGCTGGCCCTGTGAATACATACGGGCAGTGGCAAATACTTCTTTCATTTTATGTTTTTTTGCCAGTTTTAAAGCATCAGGGTTTACTTCAGGGACGTCCAGGTAAACGGGGGAATTGTCTTCGACATTTGATATAAGGCTGAGATAAAGGTATTCGGCAATAGCTGTGTTATCTGCGAATAAAGGCCCAATTTTGTAACCCACCAAACAACGGCGGATTACTCCATAGCCCTTGAGGCGGTTGTTGTCCAGATATCCAAGGGCAGCAGATGAAGGTTGATTGAGCCAGTGACTGAGGAAAACAGACCTGTTTGCCGGGAAGCATTGCCGGTCATATTGAAGGATGTTGTCCATGGAAATGTTTTTCAGCTCCGTTATTCCTGAAAATTGAGTGGAGCCTGAGGTATTCACAATGTGTTCGAAACGGATGTTACGATAGGCCTGCTTGAATCCAAACATATTATAGACGGGGACTTTGTCAATCACACCGTCCAGTCCGATATTCTGACCTTCCAGGTGTTTTAGTGCCACTTTACCCAGCCGTATTCCTAAATCTCCTCCTCTTAATTCAGGTATTACAATAAAGAACCCGATGAAACCGAATACTCCATTATATGAAACTGCTGAAATACAGGAAACGGGGTTGTTGTTCAGCGTTCCAACAAGAAATCCATCAGGGTCCGTCGAGTAGAAACACTCCGCATCATTAATACCCGGATTCCAGCCTTCCTTTGCTGCCAAATCGACAGCAAAATCCATTTCTTTACGAGTCATTGACCGGATTGTTAAATCTTCGTATTTGTTCATCAAAGTTCCCTTGATATTTGTTGTCCCACTTATGTTTTGGCTTATTCGATTGATGAGAAAAGGGAAAAATTAAAGGTATATCGATTGTAGTATCCAGTCAGAGTACCAGTATTCAATCACCGGTGTGTTGAATACGACCTTCTGTATACGGACTAATCGGAGAATTATCTCTGATATAATCTCCCAGGAATTCATAGTCCACTATCCCGGTATTGTAGAACCTACCAGCTTCTTTAAATACGGTGTATCCATCACCACCTCCTGCCAGGAAATCGGTAGCTGCCACTTTATAAACGGTAAAAGGATCGATGGCTTGATAGAGGCTGCTGTTTTCAATTTCAACCGAAATAATCCGGCTGCCAACCTCGGCCCCAGGGTCCCAGGTATAACGCAGGCCTGCCACCTGTGGGAATCTTCCGGATGCCTGCTCAACCTGGCTGACTCCATTTTCCAGTGCTGAGATGATCTGGCTGCCGCTGAGCTCAAGAATTATTATGTGATTGCCGTAAGGCAATATCTCAAGGACCTGACCCAGGCTGAAATTGCCCGCAGGAATAGAACTCCGTATGGCGCCGCCGTTAATCATGGCAATGGAAGCTCCAAATGGTCTGGCTTTGTCCAGCATAGCATCGGTCACCAGGTTACCAAGGTTGGTTTCCATGGAGCGGATACGGCTACGATCGCCATCCAGGTCTGCCAGCGTTTGCCCAAGTATGGTATTGAGCATTTCATTGATGGGTTTTTTCAGTTCATCAAGTTTAGCTGTACAGACGGGATCATTTTCAACACTTTCATCCACAGGTAAAAGCCGGCTGCCATTCCAACCAGTGACATTACCCTTTTCATTAAAGATTATGTTAAGCTGCCCCAGGTATTTGCCCTGCGAACCTGCCTGAACTACCAGGGTAGGAGAAGAAACCGGATTGACAACCCCAGGATATGGGTCCGGGATGATGGCGCTATGTCCACCCACGATAACATCGATATCCTGCACCTGGCGAGCCAATTCCATCTCTCGTTCCCAGCCGATCTGGGATAAGGCAATTATTTTGTTAATCCCCTGCTTTTTTAGTTCGGCTACAGCCCTGCGGGCAGAATCGATAGTATCGTTGATGATAATGTTGTTACCCGGACTGGACAATTCGCCGGTATTTTCGGTGATCAGACCGAATATTCCATATTTCTCGCCGTTTTTGGTGACAATTGTCCACGGACTGATTTTGCCGGCCAGTAGTTCTTCTCTGGAGAAATCGATATTAGCGCAAACCACAGGAAATCCCGCGTTGCTTACGAAATCAGAAAGCGTTTCAGGTCCTTTATCGAACTCATGGTTGCCCAGTCCCATCACATCATAGCCCAGATACTGCATGAACCAGAGATCAGCCTGCCCCTTTGCCAGGGTAAAATAGAGAGTCCCGGTAAAGACGTCGCCGCTGTCTAAAAGCAAAACGTTTTCTTTTCCGACTTCATATCTGATCTGCCTTACAAGCACAGCCCTACGGCCAATATTATCCAGGCTGGAATGGGTGTCATTGGTATGCAAAATGGTAAGTTCGATGGTATTGCCTGCGTTGTTGCAGGCTGAAGCCGAAAATGATAAAAAAAGTAGAATAAGAGCAGTGATTATAGTAGTTGCATTCTTCATATATGCATTATAACACTATTGATTGCCCGGTCAATCTTTCGCAGGTGAATGATACAGAGAAAAAGGTATCAGCAAGGAACAGAGCAAGCTGTAAGTGGTATACTGGAAGGATAAAGAAAAAACAACCATTGAACATGAAAGCAGACAGAAATTGAAAACCCGTATTATAAAAACCATAGCTGGACCGCTCGTCCCTTATGTTACCGTCGTTCCGGGTTTACTGGTCTTTCACAATGCCTGGATAACGTTGTTTTCTTATCACGTCGTTATGATAGCCCTGGTAGTATTATCCCGCGAACCTTTCAGGTGGAAGGAATTATTTCGGAGCACAAACTGTATCATCCCGGTTGTTCTCGCACTGGTTGGAGCTGCGGGAGGTGTCATTCTCTTTTTTCTATGGCCCTTTCTAGAGGTGCCTTCGGACTTAAACATTTATCTTCAAAACATAGGGTTGACGCAGTCTACCTGGCCTTTTTTTATTATTTACTTTGTGCTGGTGAATCCCTGGATTGAAGAATATTACTGGAGAGGTTTTCTGGGTACAGACAGTAAGATAATCAAACCCAACGATGTGTTATTCTCAGGTTACCATGCAGTAATACTGGCAGGGAAAGTTGATTTCATATGGTTGATTGTTGTAGTGGTATTGCTGGCCTTTGCAGCCTGGTTATGGCGGCAGGCTAACCGGATATGCGACAGCCTTCTGCCTTCTCTGGCTTCACATATGGCTGCCGATATCACGATAATCTTGACCATTTA
>CAYLVC010000095.1:0-2104 GCA_964387005.1 uncultured Dehalococcoidales bacterium
CCATCGTATGAGTACAGGCTTTGTGCCGTGGAATTGATTTGAAAACAGGTACTGTTCCGCCAGATGCCGCGTCTGTTTAAAGTAGGGAAAGGTATTGTTTTTGTTGCTATGATTAAAAAAGAAATATCAGCGGTCGGTGTGTCTCATGGAAATATGTTACAGGATGACGGTGATCCGGTTTTTGCCTTCAAGGTATTCGTAATGCAGGTCTTTAGCCATCCGCTTTACGATCAAGAACCCCAGGTCTGCTTCATTAATATCAGTCCCGCCGGCTATATCGGGTAAAGACTGAAAAGGATTATAACACTTTCCGCGGGCTGATATCTCCATCTGCATATCTCCGGAGGCCTCGCTGTAGATGATGTTGATATCGATATCGGGCGCTTCCGTTTTTTCATAACAGTGCTCAATCATTCCCCAGATCAACTCTTCGGCTGTTAACTGGATGTTGTTAAGGCGTTTGGAGCCGATATTGTACTTGTGGCAGAAAAGCCTGGTACGGGCGTTAAAATTGATCATATCAAAGATACGGCTGCCGATATGCTCGGTAAAATTCTTTTGTTTGAAAATGAAGGCTTTCGTCTTTTCGCGGGCAGGGTTCTCGAATATGGTCTCGGGGTTTCCCGATTCATAAATACCCATTTCGTCCATATAGAGGACGCAGTCGGAAATCTCGCGGGCCAGGTCCATCTCATGAGTTACGATCAACATGGTCATACCCTGTTTTGCCAGGGTGCGGATGGTAGAAAGTACTTCACCGATCATGAGCGGGTCAAGGGCGCTGGTCGGTTCATCGAAAAGCATAATAGCGGGGTCCATCGCCAGGCAGCGGGCAATGGCGATACGCTGTTTCTGACCGCCGGAGAGCTCAGAGGGAAAGGCATGGAGTTTGCTTCTGAGGCTTACCATATCCAGCAGTTCTTTGGCACGTGACACAGCCTGACTGTGGGGGACTTTCCCGATATGAGTTGGGGCGAGGATGATATTTTCCAGCACGTCCAGATGGACTTTCGCCTTGTACTTACCGTACAGGTCGAGAAGGGATTCGGCTTCTGAAAGACCATACCGATCCTGCTGCGCATTTTGTCGATATTGGCTCCGGCGGCAGTGATTTCCCTGCCCTGGATGAAGACACGCCCCCTGTCCGGTTTTTCCAGGAGGTTGATCATACGCAGCAGAGTGCTTTTACCACAGCCGGAGGGGCCGATAATGGAGACTTTTTCCCCCTTATTAACGCTCAGGTTAAGGTCATTGAGAACTTTAAGGCTGCCGTAGCTTTTATGCACACCTTCGACTCTGATAATCTGGTTAATTGGGGTGCTCATAATTCTTCACTCTGCCGGCGGCGCAGAATCACGGACTGCCATTTATCCCATAGTGCGAAGGCAGCGTAGACCAGGTAAGCCAGGAGGAGATAGAGCACAATTCCGACAAAGATCATGAAGAGGGGGTCCATGGTGCGCATACCGATATTATTGATGACCCGGGTCAGATCGGTAATAGTGACATAACCGACCACGCTGGTCCACTGGATCAGGTTGACGGCTGTAGACTGGTAGACCGGTTTTGCCACTACGAACAACTGAGGTAGTGTAATATGCAGGAAAGCGCCGTACCGGCTGAATCCCAGAGTCCTGGCGGCCTCGACCTGCCCTCGATCGACGGTACCCAGCGCACTACGCAGAAGCTCGGCAACGTGGGCGCTGACATTGAGAGAAAAGGCTGCCACCGCTATATATTGTGCGTCCAGATCGCTGCTAGCAAACACGACATAATACAGCAGCATCAAAAGCAGCAGTACGGGCGAACCGCGCAGGACGGCGATATAGATACCGGCGATACCACTCACGACTTTATTGCGGTGAATTCGCAAATAGCATACCAGGGCGCCCAGTAATGTGCCAATGAAAAGGGAAAGCAATGAGATGAGCAGGGTCGTACGCAGTCCTTTCAATACGGTGAGATAGGATGCGCCCTGGATCAGGTTTCTATAGAATGAATCGAACAAACTTTCCATATTGCATTGATCCCTAAAAAACTACAAAACGGGATGTTTCCAGGCAGGCTCCGGCCTACTTTAGCATCAGCATGGCTCCTCTGGAAT
>CAYLVC010000095.1:2114-4212 GCA_964387005.1 uncultured Dehalococcoidales bacterium
ATTCAGGTAAGAATCGCTCATCAGAAAGTTTTTGGCTCCGGGAGTTTGACTGGACTGATCTGAATTTTCAGTGGAAATTGTGAAGCTCTGGCTGGTATTATGCCACAAGAAAGAATCGATCTTAGCGGATTGCAGAGCGGTAAAACGAGCGTTGCTGCTGACTTTGACTAGCTTGATATTGAGGTTCGCTCGCTTACTGATTTCACTCAGGACCGCCACATTAAACCCTCCCGGGTTTCCATCGGCAGCGACATAGTCCAGGGGAGGGGCATCACCGCTGATGCCGACCTTCAGGATTTCGGCGTCTTTTATCTCCGGAATAGCTCCGCCGGAAGGCTCTTGTCCGACCGGCAGGTTGGTGATCCATTGATTAATCAGCTGGTCCAATGAGCCGTCATCCTGCATGGTTTTAATAGCCGCGTTCACGCTATCCATCCGGGCCTGTTTGTCCGGGCTGAAGATCATCTGGGTTGAATAAGAAATGAGGTTATTGCAGTACATTTTTAGATCAGCGTTACGCTGGAGGAGGTAGTCTCCCGTAAAGCGCATCACCTGCAAGGCGTCAATTTTTCTGCTGCGCAGCATCAAGAGACCATCGGTCAGGCTGTCAACGTATACTATGTTGCAGTGGAAATCAAAATCATATTTATTCTTGTAGTAATCAGCCACTTCCTGCTCAAGGACTTTTTCTTCAAGGTTCTGATATATGACCGCCACTGTTTTGCCGTTAAACAGATATTGCATACCCTCCGCATCAACCTGCACAATTTCCGCTTCGTACGGACTGGCAGGGACCATTGCCGTCGTTGTTGAGGAAGTCTTGCCGCAGGCTGTAAAAGAACAGATTATAACTACCGCTAACACTAAAACCAGGATACCCTTTCTCATCAGTCTGCTTCTCCTTGAAAGATTTCCGGATGATTACTGGCATGTTACTCAAATTAAACAGTCAGGGTTAAAATGAATACCGGGTGAAAACCCCTGACAAAGGGAAAAATATTGCGCTCAGAACGGTTTCAAGTATATCAAAAGCGACCGAAATAATCCATTTTATTGATTACAATATGTAAAAGCCTGATCCGGGCACTGTTTATGAGTGAATTCGAGAATACACCTTAACTGCGGGGTCATTCACTTAAGAACAAAAAAGGACTCTTTATCTTCCAGGTAAGATTCAGTTTTCAAGAAGCCGTCCGGATCGGTGGTTTTTTCGGGTGAAATCATTTCCTGGGTAAGGATGCCTTCGGGCATCAGGGTATTATGCCAGAGAAAAGCACTTATCAACAAGTTGTTTCTATCTGCCGGGCTATTTATAATAGGGGTATTATGAGTGGGAAAAAGCAAGAAAAGACACTGGAACAGAGGGTCCTGCGTTATATTCAAAAGAACGGGCTGTTTGAAAAAGGTCAGAAGGTGATCGTGGCGGTTTCCGGCGGGCCGGACTCGGTCTGCCTGCTGCATTGTCTCTGGCAATTACGCTCGGAGCTGGGCATCGAGCTTACAGCGGCCCATCTCAACCATTCCCTGCGGGGTGCGGAATCACGGGAAGATGCAGATTTCGTGGCTGCGCTGGCCGGACGCCTGGAGATACCGGCTGTGATAGAAGAAAAAGACGTGGAGGCTTACCGGGTTGAACAGCGGTTGTCGCTGGAAGAGGCTGCCCGCGAGGTCCGGTACCGCTTCCTGGAGCAAACAGCGGCAAGCACAGGGGCTGAGGGTGTGGCGGTGGGACATACGCGGGACGACCATGCCGAGACCATTCTGCTGCATATCATCCGCGGCACCGGCACACTGGGTCTGAGCGGCCTGCAACCCAGCCAGAGGCTACATTTTTCCGGAAATGGAATAAGGGTAGTGCGCCCGCTGCTGGAAATCAGCCGGCGGGAGACGGAGGAATACTGCCGTCGATTTGAACTGAATCCGAGGCTGGACAGCTCCAATCTTTCTTTAGCCCCGCTGCGCAACCGGGTGCGGCAAGAGCTTATTCCCCTTCTTGAAGGATATAATCCGGCGGTTAAAGAGTCGCTTCGGCGTATCAGCAGCATAGCGCGGGACGATGCCGCTTTTCTGAATGACTGCTGCATGCAGATCTGGCAGG
>CAYLVC010000095.1:4312-9765 GCA_964387005.1 uncultured Dehalococcoidales bacterium
ATAGCGCGGGACGATGCCGCTTTTCTGAATGACTGCTGCATGCAGATCTGGCAGGGTATCGCAGCCAAAGAGAAAGACCATGTAGTCCTGGACAAAAAGCGGCTGAGAAGAGTGTCACCGGCTTTGCAGAGACAGCTCTTAAGAAGGTCTGTAAACGAACTGCTGGGCAGCCTGAAGGATATAGAGACCCGCCACATCGAAGAGTTGATGGAAGCCATGGAAAAACCGCCTGGACGGCAAATCGACTTACCCCGGGGGCTGGTTTTCGTGGTGGAATATGACCGTTATCTGTTGGGCACCAACCCCCGGGACCTGGTGCCATTGCCTGAGTTGAAAGGCGCCTGCGAAATCAAGATACCGGGAGAGACCCTGATATCCGGTTGGAGTATCAAAACAGTGTTAAGGGTCAACCAGTCTGAGGGCGAGGCGATAGAGAAAGGGGATAAGATCACAGGCATGTTTGCGGCGGAGTTCGACCGGGAGATAGTGGGTGACAAATTAGTGGTGAGGCCGCGGGAGCAGGGGGACCGTTTTCATCCACTGGGAATGGAAGGCACGAAGAAAGTAGGGGAGTTCATGCTGGATGCCGGGATACCGCGTCTGTGGCGTGACAGGATACCCATTTTCCTTACTCCAAAGCAGATTATCTGGGTAGCAGGCTGGCGAATAGATGAGCGAGTCAAGATCACCCCGAAGACGCGAATTATACTGAGTATAAAGATGACGAGGGTGTGACGATGGGGAGAGGCGACATGCCGTGTCTTGGGGGGAGATGAATTTCGAGTATTTCGATTAATTCAATAAAAAAACAGCCGCGAGGTTGATCGCAAGGAAAATGTTTGCCATTCGGATTAGAGGAGGGAAAATGCCAGCGTATGTCAGAAAATCTACTGTTGAGAATGAGTACGGAGATAGGCGTACACCTGATGGTTCGATTCTATGCGGTAGATGCAACGGGAATTTAGCGGACCCGTCCGATAATCCGGAGGGTACGGTCTATTTGTTGTATACGGATAAAAAGCATTTGGATTCCAATAGGCCGTACGAGATATATTGTTCAAGTTGTTTGTCTGCCGGTTTTCCCAAAGCGAAATTGGTCAATTAGGTATGCCATTAGTATTTATCGGCTGTTCAATATGGCCCTCTTTACCAGTGTACGGGCGATCTGGATCTTGTAGCTGTTGTTGATCAGCGGGAAAGCTTCTTTGAGTCCGGTTGCGGCGGCGTTTTCGGCGTCGGCCTCCACCATCTTTTTACCTATCATATACTCCTCGGCGGCTTTGACCCGGACCGGAAGATTGTAGACCGAGTTCAGGCAGATCCTGGCCGATTTGACAATACCGGCTTCCAGGGTCATTACGGCAGCGCAATTGACCACCGGAAAATCAATGGACTTTCTCAGGGCGAATTTGATGAATTTCGATTTAGTCCCGGCAGAAGGTGCGGGGATTTCAATCTCAAGCACGAGCTCGTCTTTTTCCAGTACGGTGGTGCGGTTGATTCCGGCAGTGAAAAACTTTTCAGCTTCGATTTGCCTCTTACTGGTACGGATGACGGCATTGAGGGCTATCAGGGCGGGGGCCAGATCGGAGGAGTTGACCGCCGCGCAGCCGCAGTTGAAACAGCGGTTGGACTCGATTTCAACGCTATCGATATCCAGTCCGCCGGTATCCTCTTTGACCAGACCGGTCAGTCTCTCATCGACGTAAAGCTCGGGCTGACTGACCCGTGCGGTTTTTTTGAGGCAGGCGCTGTTGAATTTATCTCCTGTTTCTGCGCAGGAGCAGTATGTTGAATCAATAGGAGCCTCAGTAGTGCCCAGGCAGCGGTTGATAGCTTCAGCGGCTTTGCGTCCGGCGGCGATAGCCTCAACTACGGTGGAGGGGCCGCTGACAAAGTCCCCGGCGGCAAAGAGGTTTTGTCCCAGGCTGCCGTCTGTCACGTTGAGCTTGAGACGGTCTTTTTCATCCAGGAAACCGGACGGGATAACGGATGTATCGGGACTTTCTCCGATGGCCTTGAGCACCGCATCCAGCTCAAGGGTGAACTCAGAGCCTGGTACAGGCGCAGGGCGGGGCCTGCCGCTCTCATCCGGCGCGCCTAATTCCATGCGGGTGCATTTCAAGGCTATTTTCCCGTTAACCGAGGCTGCTTCCAGCGGCAGGGTCAGGAACTCTATTTTGATTTTTTCTTCCAGGGCTTTGTCTACTTCTTCTTTGAGGGCAGGCATTTCAGCCAAGGTGCGGCGGTAAATGATCACCGGTTCCGCTCCCAGCCTGAGCAGTGTGCGAGCGACATCCACAGCCACGTTACCGCCGCCGATTACGCCTACCTTTTTTCCTTTAAAAGCTGTTGATCCCGGGCCGGATTGCCTTAGAAACTCTATACCGGAGCCCAGGAGGTTTTCACCGGCTATGCCGGCGGCTCGCTCTTTCCAGGCTCCCATGGCAACCAGTACGGCGTCAAATTGGGACATCATACCGGCCAGACCGGCGCTATCAACGGGATTTTCCAGGAGCAGCCTGATTCCCATTCCAGCCAGGGCGTCCACCTGTTTTTGTACGATTTCTTTGGGCAGACGGTAGGGTGGGATGCCCCAGATGAGCATGCCACCGGCCTGTTTTTGGCTTTCAAAGAGGCTGACGTCATGACCGCAGCGCCTGAGAAAATAAGCGGCAGCCAGTCCGGCAGGGCCGGAACCAACTACGCCTATCCGCTTCCCCGTGGTAAAGGCTGGCGCCGGATAGGATTCCTGAGAGTGATCCAGGGCATAGTCGCCGATGAAGCGTTCAACTCCTCTAATCGAGACCGGCTGATCGTAGTCAGTCCGGTTGCACTGTCCTTCACAGAAATGAGGGCAGACCCGGCCGGTTATAGCCGGCAGGGGATTGGACTGCATCAGCCTGGAGGCGGCTTCTGCCAGCTTGCCGTCACGGAGCAAGGCCATATAGTCGGGTATGTGCACCCCGGCCGGGCAGGCCTCGGAACAGGGTGTGGGGATGATCCTGGAAGAACCGAAAATAGAGTGGTAGCGGCCGTCGCCGATAAGGGCGAAGCAGGCCCTGCCTCCCTTGCGCAGGCAGTTGAAGCGGTTATCGGCCACCCAGTAGTACCAGCAGCGGTTGCTCTGGCAGATGTTGCCGGCGATGGTGCCCATTTCACGGATATGGGGGGAAGCGGTACGGCGGGCAGCTTCCGCCAGGAGGGGGAAATGGTCCGCTACCGGCTCGCTGACGGCGATGTCTTCCAGCCTGGTCAAGGCGCCTATTTTCAATGTCCCGGACTCTTCTTTGATGTAGTCCAGGGCGGGGATGTTTTTGATATTGATCAACACATCAGGATAGTCCGGCAGGATGTTGTCCTTCAACTCACCCAGCAGGTCGGTGCCGCCGGCGACTACCCTGGCCTTTTCTCCATATTTTTGCAGGGCTGCCGCGGTTTCTTCGACTGATCCGGCGTTCAGGTGTTGGAATTTTTTCATGGCGATCTCCGATCATTGATATACAGTTTTCAGTTTACAGTTAACGGTATCGATATTCAATATTCTTTTCACCAGGCGGCTGCAAAGGTCGCCCGCTACAAACCGTATACCTGCCCCTGCATATCAGTTCTTAGATTTTACCCAGGGCTTTCAGTACCCTGTCCGGGGTGACGGGAAAGCCCTCCACCCATTTGCCGGTGGCGTTGTGGACGGCCGGCCCGATCAAGACGGGGATAACCGTGGCCACGTCTTCTCCGATGCCGACGGTGCCGTAGGGACCGTAGCCCATGCCGGTCTCTACCAGAAGGGTGTCTATTTCACCGATATCCATCAGTGTGGGAATCTTATAATTCAGGAGATTTCCGTTTAACATAACACCGGTATTGGGATCATGCACGACCTCTTCGGTGCGTCCCCTGCCGACAGCCATAAATGCCCCGCCGTACTGCTGTCCTTCGCAGCCGTCCCAGTTGATTACCTTGCCGACGTCATTGACGGTGACCACGCGGGTGATTTCGACTTCACCGGTGGCAGTGTCAACCTCGACCTCCATAAAGTGGGCCTGGCGGCAAAAACGCAGGCGTATACCCAGGTAGGTGCCGCGCTGGACGTGCCAGGCGTACTGGAAGAGGGGAGGCGTCATGCGGAGAGGGTATTTGAGGCCTTCTTTGCCGGCCAGCAGGGGCTCGCCGATAACCGAGGTCAAGGGACCCGAAGCCCCGGCCGGGCCGATGAGGTCGGCCAGGCTCATTTTGTTGGCGGGGTCGGCTTTTTCAAAGATAATGCCTTCTTTAATATCCAGGTCTTCCGGCTTTTTACCGGGGAAAGCCGGCGGGAAACTGGTAAGCTGGGTAGCTCCGCGGGGGCTGACGGCCGTTTCCAGGATTTTTTGTTTGAGCAGTCTGGCACAGTGGCGGATGGCATAGCCGTTGACGCTCAGATTGGTGGAGGTGTCCGGGGTCATGGTATAGAACCCGGCGTCAAACTGCTGCTGGAAGGCGACGTCCTCGACGCGCAGGCCAAGCTCATCGGCGGCGATCTGGCAATAGGTGGTCTCGGCATTCTGCCCGCCGTCAGCCCGGCAGCCGTAGATGGTGGCGGTGCCGTCGTTGCGCTCAATATGAATCGCCACCTCGCTGGAACCGCCGGAGTCGTCCCATTCATGGGTCCAGGTAAAGGCCAGCCCGTGCATCTTGCCGTTGGGCAGCTTCCTGGCGCCGGGCTGATGCCATTTGCGGTCCCAGTCTATGGCTTTCTTGCCCTTATCCAGGCATTCTTTGAGACTGTCCCTGACATTAAAACCCAGCTCGGCCTTGCGTTCATTCAGCCACTGGATATCATGGCCTTCGGCGCCGTCATTTTTGAGGGCGATTTCAGTGGGATCCATCCCCAGGGCTTCGGCCACGTGGTTAAAGACCAGGTCCAGGCTGTAGCAATTGGCATTTTGCTCGCAGCGGGTGGCATAGGTCGGGCCTTTATTGACCCGGACTGACTCGGTCCTGCCGTAAATATGGGGAATGCGGGTATTATCGATCAGGTGTTTGACGATGCCGAAAACGGGCAGGGCCTGGTTGACCACTACCGCCCTGGCCTGGACGGCGGTGATGGTCCCATCCGGCTTGAACCCAACTTTATAGTAATAGACACCCTCGTCCATCTCGCCGCCGTAGAAGTCCTCCCGGCGGTTGAAGGCCCATTTGACCGGGCGTCCGGTCCTTTTGGAAAGAACAGCGGCGCAGTAATGGCCTCCCATGTTCCAGCCGGACTGGCTCCAGCCTCCGAAGCTGGCCCCCTGATAGAGGCAGTGCAGGATGATCCTGTTCATGGGTATGCCGCCGAACCAGGAAGAAATAGCCCTTTTGCAGATGTGCGGCCGCTGTTGTTTGACCCAGACCTCGGGGTAGTCGTTATTCCAGCGGAAAACGCCGCAGGGACGTTCCGGACCGGCCCAGGTATTAAGTCCCTGGACGAA
>CAYLVC010000096.1:0-7308 GCA_964387005.1 uncultured Dehalococcoidales bacterium
ATGGTCTTGATCTTGATCGTTTTATTTTCGTCAAGCACCAGCTCATAATGGGACATGGCCTTTTTGTTGATCGCCGTTTTGCCGGTCTTTCGGTCGATGATGTTCATATCAAAAAGCACCACCACGGCCTGGCGCTTTTCATCGACAATAATGTTCTCGGGAGTCAGTTTTTCATACCATGAAGGGTGAGATCCCGCCTTGCTGATGAATTCATCCCTTCCGTGGAAGCCGCCCTGCGGCCCACCCAGGTGCGCAATGTAGGGGATGAACCTCATATCGGGAGCAAAATAGTCCTCCATTCTCCGGGATGTTTTAGCGTCCTGTCCGTAGTTGCTGTAAACCTCGAAGTATTCCTTAACCCACTTCACGATATTGTCATACGTCAGCTCCATCGGTCTTTCCTCCTTAAGGTACTTATTTGTTTTGGCCTAAAATAACAGCATGTCACCAATGTAATGTAATTTACCGCTATTTTCAACAGTGAGATTCCCGGGTTTGGATCAGAGCTATCTGGTAGCCTGAAATTTTTGGATTTTCCCATAAATGTTATAATAGAGTTATAAGAGAAAACATTTATTATCTTGTCGTGAGAGGCGGAATTTGCCAGGCTACAAGCAACCTTGCAGGTATTGTGACAGACTGATTCCTCCGGATTCTTCGGTCTGTCCACTGTGCACAAAAATAAATCCGCTCGGGCCGGTACGCTGTCCCGGATGCAAAACCCCTATACAAAGCGACTGGAAAGCCTGCAGCAATTGCGGTCTATCACTGGAAATACACTGTCCCGGATGTGGAAAACCCACCTTTTTTGGAGATTACTGCCAGAATTGCGGGGCTTCGCTAACCGTTACCTGCCCCAATCGAAGATGCCGGACAGTGCAGCCGCCTGTCGGAGACAAATGCATCAAATGCGGCAAACCATTGAAATAGTCAAGGAGCTGAAAAATGACATTGAAGCCTTTTACAAGTAATTTTGAGGACAACAGCACTGATGCAGGCTTCCAGTTTACCTTTTTTTGTGATGCCTGCCATGAGGGTTATAAAACTAGTTTTACCGAAGCTAAGTCCTATAAAAAGGGCCGCTTCTTCAAGGGGCTGGGCAATATAATCGGCGCTGCCGCGCAGGCAACCGGTAAATTCGGTGATGTAGGCTCCGGGTTGGAACGGGGTTCGGACGTTATCAGCGAAAGATTTCAGGGTATGACGCCTGAATGGCACAAGGAACATGAAAAAGCCTTTGAGCTGGCTCAAAACGAGGCTATGGGACATTTCCACCGCTGCCCCCGCTGCAAGCAATATTTCTGCGATAATGACTGGAACGAAGAGGCCGGGCTGTGTACTACCGAAGCCCCCAGGGAGAGTGCGGAGGTGGCCGCCGCCAGGGCAGAGAAAATGGTGGAAGACATCAAAGCCAAAGCCCAAAAAACCCAGGTATTCACAGGAAAAATTGACAAGAGGCAAACCCTTTGCCGGCAGTGCGGCAAGCCTGCCGGGGAGGGGAAATTTTGTAATAATTGCGGGGCTCCTCTGGCTCTCAATAAATGCCCCAAATGCGGTGCAGATACCACACCCGGCGCGAGATTTTGCGGGGAGTGCGGCGCCAGGATCGGCTAGACCCGCCCCGGAATTGCATTCAAACAGAGCGCAGTCAGCTTGCCTGCGCTCTTTCCATAACTCAGGGCATTCAAGCCCCGGACAGGATGAGGCTGATGCGGGATACCGGCTTATTTTTCCGGGTATCTTCTGGCATAGTTGTCCGTAAGCATGATCTCCAGGAAGACCAGGGGCTTCCCCACTCTCTTGAAAATCAGGGGACAATGGGTAATGCCGGCAGGAAGGGATACCACCGAGGTGCTGGTAATCACCTGTTTTTCCCCGCCTATATAGAACTCTATTTCGGCGTCAAAATCATAGATGTCTTTGGAATTTGACCCGATAAAACTCATGATGATCGGAAAATCGTGAATGTGGGGTGCGGACTCGTTAATATGGGCTTTGGTTACAATCGAGTACAGCATCTGGCATTTGGTGCCCGTGAGCTCGGGTTTGGCCAGAATTCCATCGAATATTATCTCCCCGTCTCTTTCGATCTTTCCCCTCGGCTCCTTGTGCACATATTTGGCATACTGTGACTCAGCCATGGTTTTTCCCTCCTTTCATTTTCCAGCCCGGTTGTTTTCATAGATTTTAATGTATACGGAGAACAATAACAAGGTTGATACCCATCACATTTTTGACAACACCTGACAAACGCTGAAAAACCTACCTTTCCTGTTTTTGCAGGAACTCCAGACGGAATTCTTTCAAGGAGGACAGAACTATATCCGCCAGGCAATAGCGCGGGTCCCCGGCGATCAGTGAATTAGGAATGGCCAGGCACTTCATTCTGGCGGCTTTAACCGATATGACCCCGTTGATTGAATCTTCAACGGCCAGGCATTCTTCCGGCTCAACACCCAGCTCTTCGGCCGTTTTGAGGTAAACGGCAGGATGAGGTTTTCCATAAGCATCCACCGCCGCCGAGCGTATTACCCTGAAATATGGCCTTAAGGCAATTGTTTCCAGCACGGCATCGATTATTTTCATAGCTGAACTGGAGGCCAGCGCCAGGGGATAACCGTTATCGGTTAAAACCTCGATTATCTCTTTGGCCCCAGCCGCCGGTTCACCCTTCTGCCGTATAAGCCGGATTACCCTTTCCGTCAGTTTATCTTCCAGTTCCGCTGCGGATATTCTGCTTTTTCCGGGGAAGCGCCGCATCCAGTACCTGATTGACTCGTTCACCCTCATGCCCATTGTCTGGTGAGTGATATCTTTACTTACGGGGATTCCTGCTTCGTTAAAAGTTTCCACGACAGCTTCCACCCAAAGCGGTTCGCTGTCAATAAGTACTCCATCCATGTCAAATATTACTGCTTTTATCATAATAACTAATTCTATCCCTCGCAGCCCGGGTACTCAAGTCCGGACTCCATCGGGCAAATATTCGCGCCTGTTAAACCAAATCGAATTCACATCCCGGCTCAAGTGTTATATAATAAACTGCTAATACACAAAGGAGATTCTTGATGAAACGACTTATTTTCACTCTTTGCCTGGCCTGCGCCATCCTTCTATCAGCCTGCACATCGTCAGAAAACACCCCGGATGAAGACCTTAAAGCAGGCATATTGCTGGATGTCAACGGACAGGTCTACCAGGCGGGTAAGGCTTTTAAAGCTGCTGTTGAATTAGCCGCCGAAGACATTAATCACAATCTGCAAAAGAACGGTTTTTCCAAACGCATCAGGTTGTTTATTGAGGATACTCAGGGGCAGCCCCAGTTAGCTTCACAGAAAATCGAAAACTTCAAGAAAGAAGGCATCATTCCCGTTTTTAGCGGATCAAGCGGGGAAATCAGCGCAGTTATGGACTACGCTCAGAAGAACAATTTAATTCTGCTGTCCGGTTTCAGCACCGCACCCTCTCTGGCTCAAAAAGACAGCAACCTGTTCAGGTTCTGTATGAATGACAATCAACAGGCAAAAGCCCTGGTCCGCTTTGCCCAGGAAAACGGTATTGAGAGCGCCGTGATCGTGTACCGGGACGATGTCTACGGCAATGATTTAAAAAACATGGTCACACAGACCGGCCGGGCAGCGGGTCTGGATATCGATCAGGAAGAAAAATACAGTCCGGATGAGACGAATTTCAGCACCATGCTCAAAAGGGTAGAAGAAAAACTGAAACAGGAAGAATCTGAAAACCCCGGTTCCAGGGTAGCTGTGATACTCATTTCCATGAACGAAGTTGTCGATATCTTTAAGGCCGCTGCCGGCAATGCCGGGCTTGAAGCAGCCAGGTGGATCGGCTGTGACGCAGTTGCACCTGATTCAGCCCTCTTCTCCGACAATACAGTCCGGGAATTCGCCGGGAAAACAGGCTACACGGTCTGCAACTTCGGCATCAACCTCGACAGCATCAAAAAACCCTTTGCCGGTGTTCCCTCCAGGCTTCAATCACTGACCGGCAGTGAAGAGGTCCCGGCGGCTGCTTACTACTATTATGACGCCATGTGGGTACTTGCCCAGGCATGGCTGAATACAGCCCAAAGCGACTTTATCCTGCTCAAGCAGACCATTCCCGACTTTGCTCACATCCTGTCCCTATGTTCAGATGAAATTGGCATGGATGAGTACGGCGACAGGACCTGGGGGCAATATTTCTTCTGGACATGGCAAAACGGAAAATTTGAAAAGTCCGCCGGCCTTGTTTTTGGCGATTGGAGTTTGGAGGGCCAATATACGCAATATTAGCCACTTGTGATTTAATTGTTAGATTTATACTTCCCTTTGTAATGCCGGTGTTAGGCCTGAAATCTAAACTTTACTTAACAGGAGCGGAAAGCGGAGTCAGCCTGATTTTATGTCAGCGGTGACCCAGGCTTCACCGATCGTTATGAGTGCTCAAATATCAAAGACGTTAAGATAAATAGCAGTGTTTCCGGAATGATAAGCATTGAAAATTAACAGAAAGTTCCACAAAATACACCCAATCTATAGCCGGGCGGAAACAGGTTTTACCCTGGTAGAGCTGATTATTGTAATTGCCATCATCGGCGTCCTGGCCGCTATCATACTACCCAATGTAACCGGGTTGATTGACTCCGGCCAGGACGAATCGGCTTCCATGGAACTGGCCCTTTTACAGTCATCCATGGACACGATGATGACCAAAGAGGGACTGAGAACGGTTACAGCGACAGCAGCTACCAGCGATATGTCGGCTTTCCCCTCCAACAGTCCCCTGTACCCCCGCTATTTGAGGACTGAGACGACCCAACAACTCTATTCATGTACCTCCAGCGGGCAGGTGCTGCCGGCTTCGGGGCAGGGAAACACCCCGACGCCTACCGGTACCGCTACTCCCACCGGCACTCCGACTCCTACCGGAAGTTCAACACCTACCGGTACCCCGACACCGACAGTAACTCCGACAGCCTCGTACCCCGCCTGGCTGGAAGATACCACCTATAACGGCGGAACATATGTGAGCTACAACGGTGGGATTTTTATCGCCAGGTATTACGCTGAAGAAAACGAGAGACCCGGCGAACTGGACAGCCCCTGGCAGGAAATCACCGACCAGTGGCGTTTCTTCAATGTCTATAATTCGGGTGACCTGGTCTGGTATGACGGCAGGCAATTTGAGGCCAGGAACTGGTCTCAAAACCACACTCCCGGGCTGATTTCCAGCCCGTGGCAGGAAATTACCGGCGAATGGCGCAGTTTTAACATTTATCAAAAAGACGATATTGTAACCTTCAACGGCCTGCAATACCGGGCTAAACATTACAACCAGAACAGTCCGCCGGATACTCCTTCAGCCTGGAAATTACTGCCTTGAGAGAGGGACCCGGTTTATGAAGACCATCCAGATGACATCAGATGAAAACTACCAGTTGAATTGGTCTTCCAGCCCCAGCTCTTTCAGCGCATAGTCCAGCAGCACCGATAAACAACTCCGCAGCTGTTTTTGCTGTTCCCCGGAAAGCCGGGACATAGTCTCCCTTACGAAATCAAGCTGCCGGACTTTTTGCACCGTCTCCTGGCCCTTTTCGGTCAATGAGAGGCGGATGACATTCTTTCTTTCAGCATCCCTGGTCCTTAACACCAGGCCCTTCTTTTCCATCCTGTTGACCAGCCCGGATACCGACTGCACTTCCAGGCTGAGAATGCGGGATAACATGGACGGTGTGGCTTTCCCCTTGTGGGCGGCGATAAAAACCAGTGTGATGGCCTGGTTATGGTGAATGTACTGTCCCAGCTTCTTTTCCCTGGCTTTAAACAGGGCAGATTTGGTCTGGGCCAGCAACAACCACAGCCGGTAATAGTTATCCAGTGCGGGTTTGTCTTCCATAGGCTCCTTTATGTGTTTTCAATGGATTCGGCCAGGCAGTTCTTCTTGCCGGCAGCCGGATGTTATAATGTCAGACTTTCAATCCCACAGGACAGGCCTAACCGGAGGGAGGCCGGTTGTTCGGGGCCGGCGGGTCCTTCTGATTAAGCCGGAAATACTCACCGGTGGCCACCCGCAGCCAGTTGACCGAGATGTTCTGACCGGTGGGATGCATCATAGAAATAGCTCCGGGCCGGGGACATTCTTCCACGCAGCCTCCGCAGAACCAGCATTCCTCGGGATACAAAACAATCGGCGGTTTATTTTTTTCGGGGTTCGGCATCATGACATCATCCGGGCAGACCTCCACACAGGCATTGCAGCCTGTGCATATCTCCGGATTAAACCTCATTCCCTTGTTCGGCGTGGGGGGATTGGGCACCATATATACTTTATCAGACATCTTGCTTGATCTCCTCGCTATAATCTGCAATGCTCCCGGTAATTGGCCTCGTAGTCTTCTTTGAAGGGAGCCTTCAGGTGATAGTCTTTGGGCAGTTCTCTGACCTTTGCTTTTCCATCCTCCAGGCGGATGGGCAGCAGCTTGTCCCACTCCTGAGGGTCCAGGGCGGGATAGTCCAGGCGGTAGAAGTCCATAATGGAATTGCTGGACTTCCTGGCCAGCGAGGACTGGAACACCAGCTCTCCCACATCCATCACGGAAAAGCATTCCAGCAGCCGCCCCAGTTCATGAGGGTTGGCGGCGCAGGCAGATGCAGCCTCATTTTCCCTGAGTTCCTTCAGCAGTCTCAATCCCAGGTTCAATGTCAGTTCGCTCTTGTATTTCCCGCAATAGTCCTGCATGATCCTGGCAGTGGCCTGGTTCAGTTCCTTCCAGCCGATGCCCGAATCACTGTTCCGGACGAAGGCATAGACCCTGGCTTTCTCGGCATCGATCTGCCGGCGGTCAACCCCTGTCTGAGATGCAGACCTGGAGTATGCAGCCGCCTGTCTGCCGGCATAACGCCCGGTGGTATGCGATTCGCCGTGGCAACCCGAACCGAAAATAGGCGCTCCGCCGGCCCCATACAACCCTTCCAGTGACGTCCTCAAGTCCCAGTCGGTCAGCAGCCCGCCTCCTCCCAGCGATCTCAGGTGGGTCATGGTCGGACCTGACCAGAAATTGGGATGGCTGTACCATTCGGGATTCATCACCGGGGCCTGGAGCAGGTCCTGGTCCGGATCAAAGCCGGCCTTGCTGAACCTGTCGTAGATCGGTATGCGGGTTTTTCCTTCATTGCCTACCATCATCCCCCAGATGCATCTCCGTTC
Source organism: uncultured Dehalococcoidales bacterium (assembly GCA_964387005.1). Taxonomy (GTDB): domain Bacteria; phylum Chloroflexota; class Dehalococcoidia; order Dehalococcoidales; family UBA3254; genus CAYLVC01. The sequence continues at coordinate 7,210 of CAYLVC010000096.1, forward strand.
ATATTCCGGCAGCTTTGTCAGATCGGCATAGAGGGGCAGCCTGAATTCACCCCTGCGGATGCGCTCCGGCAAATCATGAATCAGCTCCGGCGAGCGGTA
>CAYLVC010000096.1:7408-9760 GCA_964387005.1 uncultured Dehalococcoidales bacterium
CCTGTCCCCGAATTATTCAAATCGCTCATGCCGCCTGCCGCGGTCATTTCCGGCGCAAAACTCCCCAATCTCCCGGTCCCGCCGGTAGATATGATGGTAGCCCCGGCTTTAAATATGTAAAATTCACCGGTACGCGTATTAACTGCGGCAGCCCCACTGACCCTGGCCCCCTGTCTGCCGCCTTCGGTCAGGAGACTGGTAACCATCATCCGGTTAAAGATGCCGATGCCCAGGCGCTTCATCTCCGCATACAGCGCGGGCTTCATGTTGTATCCCCAGACCCTCAGCACATGCCGGTTGACATAGTCATAGGCAAACATCAGCTTTGTTTCTTCATCCCGGAAAGGCGCCCCCTTGAACTCATCCTCAATATCCCTGATGCGTACCCCCATTTGCTCCATTTCCAGCAGCGTGTCCCAGCTTTCCTTAGTGATGATGTAGCGGGCAATGCCGCTGGTAAAGCCGCGTGTGCTGTTGTAGCAGGCCAGGGTATAGTCCAGAGGTTTCACCTTTGAGCACGGGTTGGTCACTGCCCCGTGCCAGTGGTCGACGCCGGCCCCTCCCGCACCGCTTCTCTTGGCATTGCCCCGGTCCGCCACCACCACTTTCGCTCCATGCCTGGCAGCACTCACAGCGGCATGGCATCCGGCTACCCCTCCACCGATGATAAGAACGTCACAGTTGATCTCATTTTCTTTTCCGTAATCAACGGGATACGGCCATTCCGGAATCCGGGCTTCGTTTTTGACGTAATCATGCCAGGTACTCATCGAATACGCTCCTTTAAATGATTAATAATACCCGCCGGCGCTGAAAACTACTGCGCTTTATTCGATACCGTCTTCAGCCATTCTTTCTCACCTACCGGACAATAAGCCAGGCATTTTCCGCAGTAATAAGCGCCCCCTATGCCGCCGATGCTCTCCATTCTCTTCCAGGGTTCGGCCAGCTCACGTGCACGGTTAATATCCGCCGGTGTGGGATCAAGGGGCAGGTTGGCGTCGGTCAGACCCAGGTTCTTTTTGGAAAGTCCCTCGGCACTGACGCGGCACCTGTCAAAATGTACAAAGCCGTAGCTAAAAGTACGTCCTCCCATTTCAACTTTCTTCGATTTTACAGGGTCGATGGCCTGGCTAGGGCAATTTTTAATGCAGATATCGCATTTTGACCTGTCACAGAGCTTAGGACCGCTGTACATCGGGTCAGGTTCAAGTTCCGCCCGCGTAATCACGCTTACAGCCCGGATGCGGGGTCCGTAATCCGGGGTCAATACAATGCTCATCCAGCCAAACTCACCGATGCCCGCTGCCACCATGGCGTGCCGGTGACTGAACGGAGCGCCGCCCCCGCCGGGACCGGAGGGCAGGGGAGTTGACATATAGCCCTTTCTCTCCAGGAAACGCGCCATGCGGAATGCGGCAAACTTCAGGAAATAGTTGGGGGTGAGCATGTAGCCGTGAGTCCCGTAAATACACAGGGCGTGCCTCATTCCATCTTCGTGAGCGCGGAAAATGGTCTGCACCGCCCCCAGGCTCAACCTGATCGCCATAACCACCACCGTCCTGGCGCCGGGCAGAAGATCGGTCGGGCGGTGGCCTTCCGGGGCTCCAGCCAGCCTGTCTACCCCGGTCACTCCCACGTAATCAATCTCCAGTTCTTCCCTGGCATACTTCTTCACATCGTCAGTCAAGCTCATAATTCATACTCCTTGCTTAATTTTCAATGCCCTGAAATGTCTTTGCCATTTTTGGTTCTATTCCTGAGAAACGGGTCCGGACCAGGCGAGGATACCCTGCCACCTTTAACTCTCAACTGTTTTATCCGGGAAGACAGGGTCATGTTATTCGTAATACGAATATGATGATTAAATTATACCACAGCCTGTCAAACGGATTTGAGGGTGAGTTTTGAAACTAAGAATATCCCGGCGGACATGTTATAATAATGTTCATCTGAGACATTTTCCAATCTGATATTTCCGGGAAAACTGGCTTTTTACTGTTTTAAGGAGGTCTCTATGTCCAAATCTAAGATCTGGTTTATGGATGCGCGGGCAAAACGATTCCTGGAATCGACGGCTATCAAGGGCCGCCAGATACTGGAATACTCCGGCTGGCTGGACAACCTGAAGCCGGGAGACATAGTGGCCATAAAGACCCATATGGGCGAGGCCTATAACGTCGGCTATCTCAGGCCGGTCATCATCCACACGCTGGTGGAAGCCCTCAAGGAGCGGGGCTGCAAACCCTTTGTCACGGATACCACCACCATGCCCTACCATCCCTGGATTAGCCGCACACTGGCTATCGATCACCTGGAGACAGCCAACAGCAACGGCTTTAACCAGTCGTC
>CAYLVC010000097.1:0-9746 GCA_964387005.1 uncultured Dehalococcoidales bacterium
TAGTCGCCCACAGCGGAGTCTTGCGCAGCCTGATCTGCCTGCTCCTGGAACTGGAATCGAGCTTCCGCTGGAAATTGCGCCTGGACCTGGCCTCGCTCAGCATCATAGATACCTACCCTGGGACCGCCATCCTCAGCCTGCTAAACGATACCTCGCACCTGGGAAAATCAGTATGCTGACCCGGGATATTTTACATCCCGTTGATATTCCTTCGATTTCCTCGCCCATACCGCAGCGAATCGGATGGCGGGTACCCACTGGGTACTGGAGAGGATTCTAACGCCGTAACCTGATTTGGTTACCAAATGAAATGTGGTGATCATTAATGAATAAAAGTAAGGAGAAAAGCTAAGAACTTTTGTATATTAATGGCACTTGTATTGAACTCGTCATTGCGAGGCTTCTAATACCTCTCCGAAGCAATCGTCCATGCCTCTTGTCAGAGTCACCATGAAGGATGAAAGTCGAGTCGAGCGGACGGTTGAGCCAGCGGCGAGCAGACTCCGGTCACCTTTTCTCCTTGCGGAGTCCGCTGGCGACCCGGCTGTCGACTCCTCAAATGGGATACTTTCGGGGTAATCTAAAACCTCTGTACGTTAACCAGGAATAAATACAACACCAACCGTGTTTGTATTTTGGGATGCAGCAATAGTTTAGTCGTAAACTTGCGTTAAATTGCTCTCAGATTGCTTCAGAGGAGGATAGGTCTGTCGCAATGACGCATCAGGGATTATCTTAATATATATCGGAGGTGCCGTTTTGGTCCTGGAACTGAGAATAGGCGATATCATCCGTTTGAAAAAAGCCCACCCCTGCGGAAGCTTTGAGTGGGTGATCGTCAGGCTGGGAGCGGACATCGGCATCAAATGCCTGAAATGCCAGCACATGGTTTTAATTGAAAGACCGGTACTGGAGCGGCGGATAAAGGGCTTTCTTTCCAGGGGCGACCCGTCTGTGGGATAGCCTCAATAATATTTAGTAAACTTGATCGCGGCGAGAAGCCACCTGAAACACCGAAAACATAGTACAGCAAACATATGTAGAATCTCTCCCCTCCGCGGGAGAGACTAAGTGAGGGGGTCACCTGGAACGCAGGTATCAGCCCTCATCCTATCCTTTACTTAGTTCAGTCCCTCTCCCATCGAGGGAAGACAGAGTGGAGTTAAATTCTCTATTAAAGTCATTACAGCATCGGAAAATACTAATCTGCGACAACGATGCGGGCATCAACCGCCACAGCGCCGTCCGCCGAGGCGAAAACAGGATTCAGATCAAGCTCGTTCACCTGTGGATTGGCGGTGACGAAATCCGAGACCGCAATCAGCATTTTTTCCAGCTCCGGTATTTTTACCGCGGGCTGGCCGCGAAAACCGGTCAGCAGCTTGTAGCCCTTGATCTCTTTGATCATCTCGGCAGCATCATAGGTAGTGATGGGCGCCAGTCGGAAGGACACATCCTTCAGGACCTCAACCCATACGCCGCCCAGACCGAACATGATAACGGGGCCGAACTGCTTGTCCTTGGAGACGCCGATGATGGTCTCGACTCCGGGGCGGGCCATGGACTGGACCGAAACACCCAGGATGTTGGCCTCGGGAAAGGCCTTTTTAACGGAACTCATAATATCATCATAGGCTCTGCCGGCCTCTTCAGCATCCTTTAGATTCAGCTTCACACCGCCGGAGTCGCTTTTATGCACGACATCGGGCGATACGATCTTCAGAACGACCGGAAAACCCAGCTCCCGGCTGATTTTGAGGGCTTCCTCTTTCGAGGCCGCCAGGCGTGTTTCCGTTACCGTTACGCCGGCCTTTTTCAACATGCTTTTAGCTTCAACTTCATTCAATAACATCGAATTAACTCCCTATAAATTACCACCTGGGACTGCTGTTATTATAGGGCAGAAAGAAAGGATAGGGCAAATGAAAGATTCTTTTCGTTATCACTGGTCAAAACCCGGTAACAAAATAGCAGTATGTCTTATGCGTATGCTACAATAATGGCAATATCAACGGCCTGATACAGGGCAGAAGGCTGGGAGTCTTTCGGGATTATGTGAGTGCAAGGACCAGCTTCTCCCTTTCGCAAAAGACGGGAGAAGGATTTTATGTCAAACCTGAATAATGAAATAAAAAATGTTCTGAAGCCGTACTATATGGACTATATCGGGTTTGCCGATCTGGGCCCGTATGAAAAGGAGTTGGCCTCATTCGGTGGCGATATTGTCAGGGGCTATAAAAGCGGGATCAGCCTGGGAATAATTATCCCGGATTCCATAACGGACTATTTGCCTCAGAGATCGGACGTCAATGTGGCCTGTGAATACCGCATTCACGGCTATGATGTCCTCAACGACCGCCTGAATATGGCCGCTTCGGTCGTCTCCTCATTCCTGAACAGCAAGGGCTACCGCACTCTGCCTATTTCCGCGGCTGACAGGACCAATCAGGAAAATGCCCTGCCGGCAGTCTCTCATAAAATGGTGGCCCATATCGCCGGCCTGGGCTGGATAGGCAAAAACTGCCTCTTAATCACCCCGGAACACGGCCCGCGTCTGAGATTGGTCACCATATTGACTCAAGCTCCCCTCGAGACAGTGAATAACCCTCTCGAACAGCACTGCGGAGAGTGCCGAATGTGCGTGGATATTTGCCCGGTACATGCCCTGAAAGGCAGGAATTATGTCAGCGGCGAGTCCCGGGAAGAAAGGTTCGATTTCAGGAAATGCCAGGACTACTTCGAAAGACTGAAGCAAACCCAAAAGTATGCCGTCTGCGGCCTGTGCCTGTATGCCTGTCCGCACGGAAAAGGCCGGAAAAATAGCTGACTCCGATAACCCTGGAATGGTGTTTGGCAGGATGGGTTTGTGCTAAAATACCTGATATTGCGGAATTCCCATCGTTCAGGCGATGTTCGGAATATCGAATATATCCAGTACTTCCAACAAAGAGTTAACAGCGAAATCCGGCTGGACTGCGTGCTGCCAGGTCTTATTTTCCCGGTTTAGCCAGCAGGTAAGGATACCCAGGTTTTTGGGGGTAACAATATCTGATTGGGAATCCCCGATATGCAGGATGTTGTCCGGTTTCAGACCATAGTGGCAGATGACGGACCGGAAGAATTGGGGATTGAATTTGTAGGCCCGCAGCTCTTCCGATATGAAAATTCTATCAAATGCATACATGTTTGCAGCAGTAGTAATCATCTCAATATCACTATCGGTTGATAAGCAAATTGGATATCTCTTTCCCGCGGCCTGCAAAAAGGGCAAAGCATCAGGATAGGGGGTATTCCGGCGGTGCATTTCTACCAGCACATTACCCGCCTGATGCGAATCGTAGCTGCAATTGATCTCCCTGAATATGGCGGCATATGATTCTTCGATAATAGTCCTGGAATTCTTGAAACTATGATTGTTTATGGCTGTTTCGTACAATTTTTGAAACAGTATTTCACTGGTCCGGTCCCAGTATTGCCGGGCCAACTCGTTAGAGTAGCGGTCTCCCAGGAAAAGCTGCCAGGCCTGGTCACGGGTCTCATCCAGGCGGACCAGGGTCTGGAATAGATCTATGCTGATTACTTTTATACAAGCGGCTTTCACAAAATAATCCTCTCATCCTGGATCAAGTTCACTATATCCTGGAGAAAATTTACCGTGTATCCGAGAAAGCAGGATTATCATAGCTATTCTGATTCATCGGGAATTTCTTCCTGCCCTGAGAATAAGTAAGCCCATTTTAAGTCTTCCAGCAGGGGTGGGTCAAGGGAAGGTCTTGCATCGAAATTGACGTGTATTGTCTCAGACATTCAGCCAGGTAGTGTGTCATTCTGGAATCCCGATTCACACTTATTCCATATCGGGATGAAGTTGCTGGCTGAGCGGTCTCAACATTAGTGCTATATTCTTGTTGACCTGAGGATTACATAGTGGTATCTTTTTGCGCCAGAACTGCAATCCATTCTCCGCCTTCAACATAAGGAGCCCCGGTAAGGTCGTTCCATATCGTCCGGATCTGGAATCCGGCTTTTTCCAGAACCGGTGTGATGGTAGATAGAGAATAATCATGAAACCAGCACCGGTAAATGGAGAGTGCTCCGCTCTCGTCCGCCACAATATACTGGTCCAGCCAGACATCGTTTTCCGGATAATCAAAGCCCTGTTCCAGTACCAGATGTTTTCCCGGACGCCAGAATCCGCCCTCACCGACATACCAGCGGTTTTTCAGGCCGTATTTCATTCTGGTGACCCTGGTCGTTATATCAAATACGAAAAAGCCGCCCGGTTTTAACGCCCTGTATACCTTTGCCAGAAGCTCATCCCTTTGCTCGTCGGGGAAAGTGTTCAGTTCTCCGTAGATCTGCATGGCAGCGTCGAATTCACCATCAAAATCAATATCCAGAAAATTCATGCAGCGGTAGTCAATCTCAAGTCCATTGTCCCGGGCGGATTTTCCGGCATAATCGATTGATCGCTGAGAGATATCGATCCCGGTTATTTTCACGCCTTTCCGGCTCAGCCTGCCGGCATAAAGTCCCGGCCCACAGCCCAGATCGAGTACCCGCTCTCCCGGTTTCATTACTTTCGCAGAAACGAAATGCTCTACAATTTTGTCGATAGTCTCGTTTTTCCGGCTGGCAAGGTCATTCCCGGGGTCCAGGTGCGCTTCCAGCATCCCTTTGGAAATGTGCGGATCATCCCAAAAATGAGTTTCACCCGGCTCAAACAGTGCAGGTTTATCCGCATAATGCAGTATTCCCCGAAAGAGATCAGCCACTATTTCCTCCGATTTTATTTTCGTATTCAACATTGTTCACCAAATACTAAAATACAATAGACCAAATTGCATATTATTACAAAGGCAACCCACGATACATTCTACATAAGGCAGACCGCTTTACACTTGTTGTTACACAATTATGTGTGTATAATTTTAAACCAGCAACTGGAAAGGAGGACAAATACGCCAACCAATTTAGACATTGATGATACCCTCCTGGAGGAGGCCAGGACAGAGGAAAAACCTCCCCGAACGCAATTTGATGAACACCGGGTGCACTGGCAGCAGTATGAGCTTCGCAAGAAACAAGCCAGGATTAAGAATGTTAAGTATCTAGACTAGAAGTGCCTGCTCCAATTTACCAAAAAGCGATTCCTCTGCTCCCTGTTTTTCCAGGTATTCCCTGGTTGAGCCATATTCTTTTTTGAGGTTGGAGAGAAACCATTCCATTGATTCCGGTGCTGCTTCCCAGGTATAGGCAGGCAAATTCAGGACATCTTCCGAAGTATCAGGGTCTTTACTCATGCGCTCAAATAGAGCTTTCATATGTTGAGCAGAGAACGAGTAGTCTTCAATGATGTCTTTATCCGCGACGCCCAGAACACTCAGAACAAAGGCTGCCAGCACACCCGTACGGTCTTTACCCGCCATGCAATGAAAAACCAGCGGATGGTTATTGGGTTGGGTGATGATTTCCAGGGCTTCAATTATGCGCCGTCCGTACTCTTGATTGCGAATGCGAGATAAATAGACCTGGCCCATATGAGAAAAATTTCGATATTGTTCACCTTCTCTACTGCGGTCAGTGTTGGGATTAAAGGGTACATACAAGTATTTGGCTCCGATCCTGTTTAACAGGTTGATTTCCTGCTGTTGCTCGAGTCCTTCTCTGGCATTTCGGAGATCTATTACAGCCGTAATGCCGATTTCTTTCTTAAACTTTTTTAAATCATCATTGGTCATACGGCGCAATTCACCGCTGCGGAACAACCTTCGCCAGGCTATCGTACGCCCGTCTTTTGTTCGATAACCTCCCAGGTCGCGAAAACCCGCTACTTCTTCAAAATCGATGCTTCTGGAATACAATGGTTTCATCATTTCCATATTTCGCTGGTTACGTTGCGGCGTCATGAAATATTACTTGCGGATAATCTTCCGCATATAAACATCTCCCTCATCTCCCGGGCCGTAGACGTCCGGTAAAGTAGCTACGGGGACAAAACCGCAGCGTCCATAGAAGGCAATCACCTCATAGTCTTTGGCCCAGGTCTTGATATACATGCAGTAGACGCCTCTTTCCTTTGATAATCCCTCTGCATGTTCCAGGAGAATCTTCCCATATCCCTTGCGCCTGAACTCTTCCAATACGCCGATTTCCAGCAGCTCAGAGATCTGACCGGAAAAGGCAGCATCCTCCAGCTTGTCTTCGATAAGCAAAGCAGCGTAACCTACCGGAGTGCCTTCATCAAGAAAAAGAGCGAAAAATTTAGCTCCCCGGTAAAAATGGACGGCTATTTTTCTGCGCAGCCACTCTTCATGCCTGGGATTGGAAAAGTCGAAATGATTACCGCACTCAATATCGGCTGCCAGCCGGTAGAAGTATTTAAACAGTTCGTCCTGACTGATTTCACGAATCATGTTGCTCCTTTTACAAAAGTAATAACTCATCATAATGCATCACATATCAATATGCAATACACAATACAATCCGGATAACCCGTTTCAGGCGAAACCCGGTCCAGCCTTCGACGGGCTCTATTTTAAGATATCAGGACCAGGTGGAATCTGACAGGTACAGCTAAACCGGAAAACAGGTGCGAGTTGCTATCAGCTCATCTCTGCATTCCATCATGTTGACGAATATTTCCAGGAGAGGTGTGGGGGCACGGCATGCCGTGCCTGAAGCAAAGGTATTGAACTAAATCACAGTGTCGGATATTATCAATATGCATTGCGCAATACATGGAGTTGGCAGATCAAACCTCATCTGACAAAGAGGTTTTTAAAAGCACATCATTCGGAGTGAGAATTATATGTTTCAAATAGGCAAATACTGAATCATGATAAACCTGAGTAACATCAACCTGTTGATTTTTGATCTGGACGGCACGATCTTACCCTCAACCGGACCTACTTATGAGGCCATTAAGAGGGCTTTTGCCAAATTGGAACTGACGGTGGAGATAACCGAAAACGATATTGAGCAATATTTCGGAGCGAGCTCCGATGAATTTTATCAGGCTATTACACCTCGAAACTCAGCCTTGTCCTGGCAGGATATCCGCCTTAACGTACGTTCGGAATACCCATCTGCTTTGAATGATTGCGCCTCTTCCTATCCGGGAGTAAAAGAAACCCTGGAAACATTAAGGAAGAGAGGGTACAAGTTGGCTCTTTGCAGTAATAGTGGAATTAGCTGGTTCTATCAGACTATATCAGCACTTAACATCAAAGAATATTTTGATCACGTTGAGTGCGTTGAAGACCGACATCTTACCAAGGCTCAGATGATAACAAAGATCAAAGACCGTTATAATATCTCCTCTGCGGCTGTTATTGGAGACAGGATTTATGATATAGAAGCAGCCACAGAAACCGGTTCTCTGGCAGTGGGGGCTTTATACGGTTACGGAGAGAAAGAGCCGGAGCAAGCAGATATTGTCATATCCAATTTTACCGATCTATTAACGATCTTTAACCGTGAGACGCCCATATTTGAGAAGATAACCCGCGAAATACGGCTGCGAAAGCTTAAACAAAAAGCTTTTGTAGTGGGAATAACCGGTATCGACCTTTCGGGCAAGACGGAATTCACCAATTCGCTGGCTGATTATTTGAGCAGTCACAATCATAAGGTTCTGGTTATTCATCTGGATGATTTCCATTATCCGCGTGACTACCGCAATAGTGGAGCGGACCCGGTTGATAACTATTGGCAAAGGAATTTTAATATCGAATTCCTCATTCGCGATCTGTTAATACCGATTCGTGAACTGAAAGAACATTCCATCAATCTGACATTGCTGGACCTGTATTCAGACAAGTATGAAGTTCAGAAGCAGTTTTCATTCGACCGGGATACGGTGGTTTTGTTTGAGGGGGTTTTCCTGTTCCGCAGGGAACTGGCGTCTTACCTTGACTACAAGGTTTTCATTGACATCCCGTTTGAAGAGAGCCGTCGCCGGGCTGTTATCCGGGACATTCCCATCTATGGAACGGACATTTTAAAACGTTATGAAGAAAAATACTGGCCGGCGCAAAGGAAATACCTGACGGAATACCCGCCTTTGGAAACAGCCGATATGGTAATCGATAATCAAAACTGGGATTTTCCGGTAATAACAAACCCGCATTAACCAATATTGCATCAAAAATTATTTCTTACGATTGACCTGACAATAATTCCCTGTAGTGTATTGGACCCTCCAATATCAGGCAGTCCTGTAACTCACCATCCAGTAATAGTCAAAAAAGGTGACCTCTATCTCCCTGGCCAGTCCGCTCAAGTCGTTTTCTATCTCCGGTCCGGAAGGGAAGTTTTTCAATATGTCGTGGACTGAACCGTCTTCCAGCTTGCGCGACTGATAGGTATTGCCCCGCTCATCCCGCCTTGAAATAGGGGTGCTGCTGCCCTCAACATAGCGGTTATCGATCATTATTGCCCTGGCTCCGGCAACCAGGTGGGAATGGAATGTTTCAAGAAAATTCAGTCTTCTGTCTATGGGGATATGGGACCACCAGAAACCGCAAAACCCTCCGCTAAAACCATTTCTCACTCCCGCCAGAATATAGGCATCCGCCTGGGCAAACTCGATTGCGCATTTTCCGTATTGCCTTGTCCGGGCAATCCGGATAGTCTCCGGGTTGAGATCGGTAGCCAGGATTTTCCCGGCTGACCGGGCGATAAACTGCGTCCAGTAACCGGTCCCGCAGGCAATTTCCAGAACATCCCTGCCTGTGAATGACTGTTCCAGGAGCGACTCCAGTTTCCTGAGATCAGGCTGCCTTTCTGGCTTTAAATAAACCCTGTCGTATTCCCCGGCCCGGTCAGCGTAATACTTTTCCAGTCCCGCCGTATTACTTTCTACCATATGTTTCTCCAGTCGGATGCGCTCAAGGGTCAATTGTGGAACCCGTATCATACTGGTCGTGTAAAAATATAATTCTTTTGCGTTACGCTTCCAGGATATCCATCACTTCCATCAAAGATTTCACTTCGAAATCGGGATGGACTGCGTGCGACCATTTCCTGTCCTCCCGGTTTAGCCAGCAGGTATGTATTCCCAGTTTTTTAGGTGTGATAATATCGGATTGGGAATCCCCGATGTGCAGGATGTTTTCCGGTTTTAGACCATAGTGGCCGATGACGTGCCTGAAGAATCGGGGATTGAATTTATAGGCCCGCAGTTCTTCCGAAATAAATATTTTATCAAATGAATACATATTTCTGGCAGTGGTTATCATATCGAGATCACAATCGGTTGATAAGCAAATCGGATATTTCTTTCCCGCGGCCAGCAAAAACGGCAGGGCATCTGCATAAGGGGTATTCCGGCGGTGCATTTCGATCAGGACATTGCCCGCCAGTTGTGGATTATAGCCGCAGTTGATTTCTTTGAACACCAGGGCGTATGATTCTTCGAAAATAGTCCGGGAGCTCTTGAATTCCCAATTGTCCACGGCTGTCTGGAAAAATTTTTGAAACAAAATTTCACTGGTGCGGTCCCAGTATTTCTGGGCCAGTTCGGATGAAAAGCGGTCTTTCAGGAAAAGCTGCCAGGCCTGGTCGCGTGTTTCATCCAGCCGGACCAGGGTCTGAAACAGATCAATACTGATTAGTTTAAGGCAATGTATCTTCATCGGACAACTAAAAATTTAGCACACTCTTAAATGGGACACAATAGGGCTTTAACATTATTTCGCTATTGATATATGAAAGGACTTAATCTGAATATTTCCAGGGAGGAA
>CAYLVC010000098.1:0-9686 GCA_964387005.1 uncultured Dehalococcoidales bacterium
GCAGGCAGGTTTTCGAAAGGATTGTGCCGGTCTATGCGGAATCCAGCTGGGAATCTATACAGGGCAATGGCACTGAGGCTGAAAACAGGGTAGACTGGGCAATAGATGCTCTGGATGAAGCTCGCAAAGCGGCAGGGATGGAACAACAGGAATGGCACAAAGCCCTGGATGTGGTGGGGGAAGGCAATGGATGGCTTGATGAAGTCGAACTGCTGATGAAATCCATCTCGGAGCTTGAGGTCAATTTAAAAGCAGCCCGCCGGGACTCGCAAAATGAAATCAACGCAGCCCAGGCTGATATAGCCAAAGCCTGGAACTATATCAACCTTTATGATGAGGACATCAGGGAAAGCCTGGAAGATGATCTACATGCCGCGGAAAGAAAAAACGAACTGGCGAAAGAAGAGCTGAAGCAGGAGAAGCCGGATTATCTCAAAATATGCAAGCTGGCGCGTGAGGCTAATGAATCGGCTGACAGTATTCTTGTTCAGGCCAGGGACGAACATGAAGCCGCGGAGCGGTTGAGGGCTAAAGCTGCCAGCGCGCGAAGAGATGCCGGCGCCAAAGTATCTATTGCAAAAACATACATTGAAGTTCACCATCCGGCAGTGGGAGGTGAAGCCAGGAATTACCTGGTCAATGCCGTGGAGAAGCTGCGGCAGGCAGAAGCTGCGAAAGACCTCAATACCCAGATATCTCTGTCGTTAAATGCCGAATCAGCCGCTGACCAGGCATATTCAACAGCCCAGAGGGATGTCAGAAATACTACAATGGTATTGCCGGGCTCCGTTAAACCGCCCATACAGAATCCTCCGGTTATTATTGTTCCGCCGGTAGGAATTTTCGGAGGTATCCGGCCTTCCTGGGGATCGAGGAGGGATAGCGGGAGTAATTCCGGCAAGACCTTCAGACCCGGTGGTGGGGGCTCAACCAGCTGGGGTTCCAGGGGCGGATCAATTGGCGGAGGAGGCGCCAGGAGAGGTGGAGGAGGTTCAACAGGCTGGTAGAGAACGATAAAAAGTAAATTCTGGACTGAATAGTCCGCAAGAATATAAATGAATAAAGTATTACAGGAGGGAGCCATGGCAGGACTTTTTCAAAAAGCACGCGTTGCAGCTTTGAGCGCTGCACATGCACTCATGGACAAAGTAGTGGACCTTAACTCTATTGGAGCTGTCAAACAGTACGTCAGAGACCTGGAAAATGCTCTGGAAGACCTGGAAGATGCATCAGCTGTAGCTGCCGGACATGTCAGGTCGGTTCAGCGTGATGCCGACCAGCTTCAATACCAGATCAAAGAATTGAACCAGAACATCGATTTCATTTTAAGTGACAGTAAACCTGAAAATGATCATCTGGCAACTCCTCTGGAAGCCAGGCTGATAGGTTTCGAGCAGCGAATGAGTTCGAAGTCTGAAGAGATTGCCACCGGACAGAAAACGGCGCAGGCCCTTTCTGAAGCAGTATCGACGTTGAGGACCAGGTATCAAAGCATGGTACAGCAGGTTATCCGCCTGGAAGCCCTGGATAGAGCCACCAAAGCCAAGGAAAGCGCTGTAAATGCTATGCGTCAGGCTGGCCAGATCGCCTCGGCGGGCAGTGATGTTTCGATAGATGCTGTAGCTGAGCGGATTCAACGCAGGGCTGATGTGGCTGACGCCAAGTTCGAACGAGTTATGGGAGAGATGAGCGGGCAGGTAGAAAAGGATGTTATCGTAGCCCAGGCGCAAGCCCGGCTGGAAGCGCGAAAGGCTCGATTGTCTCTTCCTCCAGTTGAAAAGACAGGATAAAGAGAGACAGATAAGCAGACAATATCAAAGGTCAATACCAGGGAAAAATGATGAGAATAACCTGGCTGAAACAGGGCTCAGCCAGGTTGTTGTCTATACGTTTATCCTCTGACCAGGTAACCTCCGTCTATGCTTAACTCAATCCCGGTTACGTAACTGGACTCATCCGAAGCCAGGTAGAGAATACCATAGGCCACATCTTCCGCAGTTCCCAGGCGCCCCTGGGGGATCTTTGCTGACATTTCAGCGTAGAACTTGTCCGGTCCTTCAGGATGTTTTGCCCCAAAACCCCTGAACAAAGGGGTCAAAATGAAACCAGGATGAACGGAATTGAATCGTATGTTGCTGCTGGCATAGTTGAATGCATCAGACTTGGTCATAAGGCGTACAGCCCCTTTGGAGGCATGGTAAACCGGATCGTCTCCTCCCATCAATCCCAGCATGGAAGAAAGATTAATCACACTGCCTCCTCCGGTTTTTAACATGCAGGGAACGGCATGTTTTATGCAGAGAAAAGTCCCTTTGGTATTGATGTTAAGGACCTTGTCCCATTCTGCACTGGTTACTTCATGGGTGAGTTTGGGAGGGCCGGGAATCCCGGCGCTGTTTACCAGGACATCCAGAGACGAGTATTTCTTAAAGATTTCAGCAAAGGTGTTTTCTATTGCTTTTTCATCGGTCACATCCATATGCCAGAACCCGGCTGAACTTCCGGCAGCCTTTATTTCAGAGACCACCCTTTTACCGTTGATATCGTCGATATCGGTAATGGCAACGCTGGCGCCCTCTCTGGCTAAAAGTTTGGCCGAAGCCTCGCCTATACCGGACGCTCCACCAGTCACTACCGCCACTTTGCCTTTTACCCTGTCCATATTCTCCTCCTGTTTTATTTTAACTAACACTATAATATCGACCTTGACTGTTTCATTAACCGACTTTCAAGTCGATTAATGACCAGTGCTTTTTGGGTTACATATCTTTTTTGATAGCACATATTTCAGCTATTGACGGTATAGGATCAGTCCAATAGTTCCTGAGTTACCGTTGTTTCCGCTTTGGAGGGGATGAAAAAGCTAAAGACATTTCCATGGCCTGGTTCGCTGCTAATCCAGATTTTTCCCCCATGAGCTTCAATTATATACCTGGTCAAGGCCAGTTCCAGTCCCAGCCCCGGAAATTGCAGGCGGTCCTGTTCCACTCTGTGGTAAGGCATGAACAACTTATTCGCAGCTTCGCTGGATAATTCCATGCGGTCTCCACTGATGCTTATGACGAAACCGTTGTCCCCGGGTTTCATGCTTAACTCGAGATTATCCCCAATGGGAGAAAATTTACTGGCACTGGCTAAAAGATTGGTCAAAGCATAATCTAATCTGGAAGCATCAGCTTCAATTGTTGATTCAATATCAGGCAGACTTAGATACAGGTTTTGTTTTTTCTGTTCCAGCAATACCCGTACACGTGATACAACTTCACCGATAAACCGGCTGATTTTTACAGGTTTTGTCTGTATTATGAAACTGCCCCTGGAATAGCGTCCGAGATCAAGTAACTCTTCGAGACGCCTTGCCAGTAGATTTGTGCTCAGGAAAATATTATCAACCAGTTTTTTTTGCACCCTTTCCGGACTCTTTTCAATATTATCTTTCAGCAGACCGATGGAGACCAGCAGGGGTGTGACTGGCGTTCTCAATTCATGTGCCAGGATGCTTATGAAACGACCCCTGGCTCTTGATTCTTCCTGAAGTTCTTCACGCTGGAGTTTTTCTTTCATGTACAGGTCTACAATCCTGTCCTCCATATTTTTACGTTCGGTAATGTCCACCCAGTTAGCCAGGAGAAATTTTACCCTGTCTTCTTCCCTGATGGCCTGGAGACTTATTGCCACCCAGAACGTTTCCCCATTTTTCCTGGTAAAGACTCTTTCAGTGAAGCTGTCAGCATCTATCTGCTTGCCCTGTTGACGCGGTGAATATTGTTCGTATTTGTCCTGTGGCCACCAGGGAAAAGGTGGTGTTCGTCCGATCAGTTCGGCAGCGGAATAACCCGTCATCTGTTCCAGCGCAGGATTTACATAGTGTATTTTCCCAGCGCTGTCCGCCAGCAAAATCGGATTAGGAGCATCATGCAGCAGCCTAGCATTAAAGGCTTCACTTTCCTTCAAAGCCGTTTCGATTATTTTCCGTTCGGTGATGTCCATCCAGTTGATAATATGATATTTGAAACTATCATTTCGCTTAATATGACGCACATTTACCGAACACCAGAATGTTTCACCGTTTTTCTTTTTGTATTGTCTTTCGAATATACCCGTCTCATAATCTTTATTTTCACCGTAATCCCTGGAATAATATTGCTGAAATTCAGAAGGCCACCAGGGGAAGGGGGGAACACCTTTGATTTCATCGCTGGAAAACCCGGTTAGTTTCTCAAGTGCCGGATTGGCATACCTGATAGAACCATCTGGATTCAAGACCAGAATCGGGGTCGGGGAGTTGGCCAGCAGACCAGCATTGAAGGCCTCACTTTCTCTTAAAGCATCTTCGGCTTTTTTACGATCGGTGATATCCACACTGGCTGACAGCATGTACTTTTTGTTTCCGAATTCTATTATTTCGGCACTCAACAGCGAGGTGCGCAGTTCGCCTTCCCTGGTATATAAACTGATCTCTTCAGCCTCAAAATGCCCTTTTTCTGTTAGTTTTTCTACAGCCCTGTTGAATGTTGAATTATCTCCCCAGCTAAGTTCATTGCTGGAATGTCCCACTATTTCATTTGTGGTATAACCGCCGCTTTTAACAAAACTATTATTTACATACTCGATAATGCCTGATGGAAGAGTTGATATTGCAATAGGGATCGGGATAGCATTAAGCAGCCTGGACTGCTTTTCTTCGGGAAACCGGAGTTCTGTCTTGAGCTGGTTCCGTTCTGTGATATCTTTCCAGAGACAGACGATGTATTTAAGAACGCCGTTTTCTTCCAGGGGTACGGGATTAGTCTCAACGCGGATTAGCTCGCCGTTCTTCTTTTTCCAGGACTGCTCTTTAGATTGAGACTGATTGTCTGAGGCTAATAGTCCTTCATCAACCTGTTCATCCTGGATTTGATATGGAAAGGGAGGAAGGCAGTCTGCCAGTTCCCCGATTGAATATCCGGTGAGTTCAGTAAAAGCAGGGTTAAGATACAATATGCGGGAGCCGCTATCGAAAATTATTATAGGATCAGGGTTTTTTTCGCAAAAGACCCGGTAAAAATATTCGCTTACAGGAAAAACAGGTTCGTTTTGATTATTTTTCACTGATAGCTCTCCTGGCATACACAAATGGAAAGTCTTAACAGGCTTTTGTTAAACAACAGGGTTCAAAGGAATATCAAAGCCGAAAGTGCTGCCCTTGCCTGGTTGGCTTTTTACCCGGATGGTACCTCCATGCGCTTCAATTATTTGCTTGGATACTGCCAGTCCAAGGCCCAGTCCCGGGATTTGCTTGCGGTCCTGTTCAACACGGTGATAAGGACGGAAAAGCCTTAGTTGATTTTCAGGTGAAATACCTATTCCCTGGTCCTGGACTTCGATCTGGAGGCGGTTATTCTCGATACCGGCCTTTAGTATTATCTCAGTTCCATCCCCGGAGAATTTACTGGCGTTGGAAAGCAGATTAATCAGGACCTGCTCCAAACGTGAGGGATCGATTTTCCACGAGGGCAAATTCTCATCAAACCGGGTTGTCAAATGCTGCCCGCGTTTTATTATCGCTGGTTCAAATCTTTGTATAACCTCGTTCAGGAATTCCGGGAGGTTCACAAGTTGAAGGTTCAATCTAAACGTCCCCCGGTCATATCTGGCCAGGTCCAGTAATTCCTCCAGCCTGAGAGCCAGTTTTTCCGTGCTGGAATAAATATTAGAAACTAGTTTTGAAAGGATCTCTTTGTTTTGAGGTTCAAGCAGGTCTCTTAACATGCCGGTTGAGGCCATGATAGGCGTTAAAGGAGCCCTCAGTTCATGGGCCAGGACATTGATAAAAAGTCCCCTGGCCTGGGCTTCTTCTTGAAGTTCTTCCCGGTGTTTTTTTTCTTTGGTATAGAGGTCGGAAATGCGTTCCTCCAGCATTTTTAGCTGGGTTATATCCACCCAGTTACTGAGGATATATTTGGTGGAATTTTTTCCTTCTATCTCCCTTACCCTGATAGAAACCCAGAACGGTTCGCGGTTCTTTTTGATGAAATATTTTTCCGTTACCAATTCACTCTTGTCTTTATCCTTATCTATTTGATCTGAATACTCCCGGTGTTTATCCGGAGGCCACCAGGGATGGGGAGGATCGATTCCAACCACTTCAGCGCTGCTATAACCGGTAAGCTTTTCCATGGCCGGATTAATGTAATTTATAGTCCCGTCAGGGTTGGAAACAACCACCGGATTGGGAGCTTCCGTCAGCAAACTGACGCTGTAGGCCTCGCTTTCTCTTAAAGCGTCCTCCATTTTCTTGCGCCGGGTAATATCCACCCAGTTGGCAATATAATATTTTATTTCTCCATCTTGTTTGATCAAACGATTGCTTACGACTATCCAGAATCGTTCACCATTTTTCTTACGGTACATCCTCTCGAATGATTTGATGTTCCCTTTTTTAATACTTAGATTCTCTTTTTGATATTGCTCGTACTTATCCGGCGACCACCAGGGGTAAGGCATTTTTTGACCGATAAGCTCAGTATTCTTATAACCGGTCAGTATCTCGAGTGAGGTATTGGCATAGATAATGGAGCCGTCCGGCTTGTAGACGAAGATGGGATTGGGAGAATCATCCAGTAAGATTGCTTTAAATGCCTGGCTTTCCTTTAAAGCCTCTTCAGCGTTTTTGCGTTGAGTAATATCGGACCAGCTACCCAGGATAAACTTTATTACTCCGTTTTCCTTAATATGCCGGATGCTGATTGCTACCCAGAAAGGTGTACCGTCTTTACGGCAAAAACGCCTTTCTTCATTGTCCACTTCCCTGGCAGAGCCGATTTTACCTGACTTGAAATCTTGTGCAAATTCCGGAGACCACCAGGGGTAGGGTATTGTTTTCCCCAGGATTTCCTGTTTTGAAAACCCGGTGAGTTTTTCAAGAGCAGGATTGACATAGCGAATAGAGGTACCCGGATTGACAACCATTAGTGGATTTGGAGACTTGTCCAGCAATGTGGCGGCAAAGGCTTCGCTTTCCTTCAGAGCCTCTTCAGCTTTCTTACTTACTGTTACATCGCGGGCAATCCCGTAAAAAGTCGCACCTGTTATGTCTTTATAAACTGCCGCACTGGTAGAATGTATGTGCCATGAACCATCGATGTGCCGTACACGGTACTCAATTCCGCCCTGCCATTGTCCCGCTTGAATTGCCGAATTTAAAAACTCCCTGCAGCGTGGAATGTCATCTGGATGAACAAATTCCTCAAAGGATCTCCCGGTTACCTGGTCTGTCCGGTGGCCGAGCAGCGCCGTCCAGGAAGATGAAACAAATTTGAATATGCCATCCGCTGAGAGAGTATAGATAATGTCATGGCTGTTCTCCACCAGGAGACGGTGTTTTTCTTCCGACTCCCTGAGTGCTTCCTCCATGTGCTTGCGTTCGGTAATATCAACCCAGTTGCCCACCACATATTTTGTTTTTCCGTTTTCTCGAATTGCCCGAATGCTTTGATTTATCCAGACAGGAGTCCCATTTTTGTGTATCAGGAGGGTTTCCCTGTTTTGAACCTCTTCGGTCATGCGGGCAGGAGTTCTGGTAAATTCGAGAGCCTCTTTCTTGGGAAACCAGGGATAGGGGGCATTAATGCCCAGGATTTCGTTTCTGGAATAGCCGGTGACTTTTTCGAGAGCAGCGTTAACATAGCGGATTGAACTGTCCGGATTCACCACCAGGATTGGATTGGGAGCGTACTCCAGCATACTGGTAGTAAAAGCTTCATTTATCTTCAGCGTTTCTTCCATTTCTTTACGCCCGGTAATATCAACCCAGTTAGATACATATAATGATATTAATCCTTTTTCCAGGATTCGACCGAGGCTGATGGAGACCCAGAATAACTCGCCGTTTTTTTTCTGATAGCATCTTTCTAAAACAGTTACCGGCACATTGATGTCCCGGATTTTTTTGGAAGTAGATTCGGAAGTGTTTTTTTCTATCCACCAGGGATAAGGCATAGTGAGCCCGACAGCCTCGGAACTGGAAAATCCGGTAAGCTTTTCGAAGGCGGGATTAACATATTTGACCGAATCGTTGGCATCGTAAACAATAACAGGATTGGGGGCTCGCTCCAGAAGGTTGTTTTTAAAGGTTTCACTTTCTTTGAGTTCTTCTTCTATCCTTTTTCGCTCAGTGATATCGAACCAGTTGTCAATCAGTAGCTTCGCTTGTCCTCTATTCCTGAGATGCCTCAAACTGATAGAAACCCAGAACAGCTGTCCGTCTTTTTTCTGATAGCATCTTTCCGCCGTAACTTCCCCTTTTTTACCTGTTCGTGTTTTTGAAAGATAAAGGGCGGAGTATTTATCAGGCCACCAGGGATAGGGTGGACTGAGACCTGCAATCTCACCACTGGTATATCCTGTAAGTTTTTCGAAGGCCGGATTTACATACTTGATAATATTATCACCGCTGAAGACTAGAACGGGATTAGGAGCCTGGGTAAGAAGAGTATCTTTAAAAGCTTCACTTTCCTTAAGAGAATCTTCCATCTTCCTGCGTTCAGTTATGTCTGTGCAGGTGCTGATAAAATAACCGGGTTTTTCCTTCCTTCGGATGTGGCTGACGCTGATGGACATCCAGAACAATTCACCGTTTTTTCTAATGCCCATTCGCTCCCGGTGGGAAACCATCTGGTTCAGCGCTCTGGTATTTTCGGCGGTATTGCTGTTTTTTAGTTTTTCAGGCCACCAGAGAAACGGTGGTTTGGTACCGATAAGCTCGGATGCCGAATAGCCGGTCAATTGTTCCGTAGCCGGATTTACATAAATAATAGTATTGTCTTCTCCCGATATTACAATGGGCGCAGGTGTGTTATCCAACAATGCAGACACCAATTCATCAGTACCGGCAGATAATTGATTTAGCGCGCTCTCTGGGGGGATATGGGAATTATTTTTTTCTTCTTCCATGACCGTACCTTATAGGCGCCGAACCTGATACCGGATATCGGGAATATTTAAAGGATTTCCGCACTTAAAATTAGTATTTTTGCATACTCAAAATTCTATGTACCTCAGTATAGTTACGTCCAAAAGGAATGTCAATTGAATCTTGCGCGAGCCTGAAATCTTTAATGCTCAGGTAAAAACCCGACATGCATCGTCCAAATGTCGCCTGTTCGAATTGGTGTATCGCTTAATGACATATTTGACAAGAAAACAGATACATATTAGTGTCGGCTATTTTTATTTTATATAATAGTTCGGATCTTTTAACGGTTATGTTTGCCTTTTATTGTTGAGCTGGGTTGAACTGAAGGTACAGGTATTTCCTCAACCCTTCCTGCAGAGGTATAACACCGGTCGAAAAGGATCAAGCAGGGAAAAAAGGGCTGTATTCTTTGCTAAATACAGCCCCTGTCTGGTCAATCAAGATGAGAACCGGGTGAGCTATTTATACTTGCCAAAAGCCTTGGTGGTTTCTATCATGGCCTTCAGGTTTTCAACTTTGGCATCATCGATTGCTGCGCCGTTCATAAGAATAAAACCGCCCTTATGTCCGGCTGTGTGAATTAATCTCAGGACATAGTCCTTAACATCCTGTACGCTTCCGAGTTGGAGAACGGAGAGAGGCATATTGCCGCCAATGCACGAGATGTCTCCCAGAATCTCTTTGGCTTTGGCCATGTCGGTCAGATCGAATCCCCAGATCATTTTGCCCC
>CAYLVC010000099.1:0-9585 GCA_964387005.1 uncultured Dehalococcoidales bacterium
TTTACTGAAATCATCAGTGATGAATTGCTAAATAAAAGAGGCTTTAGACCCTACTAATTGTAACTCAATAATCTACAAATATAAACAAGGGTTGACCGAAGTGCAAAGAGGTGAAAATGCCGGGAATACCTCCACCCAAAGTTGCTTTGCGCCGATTGCGGGCAGGGAGAGGAGCAATCCGGACGCTCCGGCATGACACCAATTGAGGTCAATAAACTAAATAACGGAAATATTTGCACTATCGCCATGGCTGGTCTCCGTGGGTATTGACACTTGACCTTACTGTGGTTATTATCACATAAGTATTAGTCAAAATCAGAGAGGAGGTGTTTGTATGGCGACCGTACCCGCTTCTTCCGGCAGTACGCAGTCTTATCCTGCTACCTTGAATATTGATTACCCGGACCGGAACCTTAACAGATTGACCAGTTTTTTCAGGATTATTGTGGCGATACCCATTTGCATCATTATAAGTCTGCTTGCCGGTGGCGTAAGCAACTTGGGATCGGATGCAGAAGCCTGGCGTACCGGTCTTACAGTCGGTGGGATCTTGTTTTTACCCCTGGTATTGATGATTCTCTTCAGGCAGAAATATCCCCGCTGGTGGTTTGACTGGAACCTGGCAATGACGCGCTTCAGTTATCGCCTGACGGCATATTTAGCCCTGCTGCGTGACGAATACCCATCCACGGATGAGGAACAGGCTGTACACCTGGACCTGGTCTACCCGGATGCTCAGAAAGACCTCGGCCGGGGCTGGCCTTTGATCAAATGGCTGCTGGCTATTCCGCACTATGTTATTTTATGGTTCCTCGGAATTGCTGTTATAGTATGCGTGATTATTGCCTGGTTCGCCATCCTTTTTACAGGCCGTTATCCCAGGGGTTTATTTGATTTTGTGGTCGGCGTGGGAAGGTGGAGCCTGAGGGTTGAAGCTTATGCCATACTGCTGATCACGGACAAGTATCCGCCTTTCTCGCTTGAGGCTTAAACGGATGTAAGCGGGGCTGGTAGTTTTAAATTAGCGCTAATTTTGTTTTTTCGGATCAACGGGTTCTGATTAAAGGAAGGCTATCCCGTGTCCAATTTATTTATTGCGCCCGGAGCTGCCATGAATGCAGGCTAACTCGTTACGGGATTGGGTAAAAGACCATCATGCCGGCCTGCTGCTGGCCATTATTCTGTGCATCAGCCTGTTTCTCAGGTTTTATGATCTTGGAACGGAAAGCATCTGGCTGGATGAAGCGGAAAGCATCAAGGAATCCGCTTTATCTATCCAGGAAATTGCCGACCATTCCAACCAGCCGCCGCTTTATTTCTTGCTTTTACGGGGATGGATACATCTTTTCGGGACGAGTGAGGCAGCCATCCGCTCGCTGTCGGCCCTTTTCGGTGTACTGGCAGTGCTGCTTGTTTTCCTGGGGGGAAAAGCACTTCTTGGTCAGAGAGCCGGTCTGATCGGGGCATTTCTGGCCTCTTTTGCTTTTTTCCCTATTGCTTATTCCCAGGACGCCAGGGCTTACAGCCTGCTGCTTATGCTTTCAGCTTTATCCGGCTGGATTTTTATTGAAATAATCAGGACTGATAAAAAATGGCTCTATCCGCTTTATCTGGTATCCGGCCTTTTACTGGTGTACACGCACTTTTACGGGTTATTCATTATTTTCTCCCAGGTGGTGCATTTCCTGGTTTTCTTAAAAAAGTATAAAACCCAGAGATGGAAATTCCTGGCCTCGATAGCCACTCTACTTATAGCCCTGATCCCGTTTTATTTTCTACTTAAAAACAGGATTTCAACTATTTCCAGCCACGGTTTCTGGATTTCCAGACCGGGTTTAATGACCCTGCTGGATACGCCTGCCTATTTTTTTAGTACGGGCCGGTTCCGGTTTGCGGTCCTGGCGCTGGTATTGTTGCTGGTATTGCTGGGACTCTTAGTCATTAAGAAGGTAAAAGCCGGATATCAGGCAAGAAAATCCAGGAATAAACAAAGCAGTCCGGTCTGGCAAATACGACTGGAATGCCCTGAAGTCATCGTATTTTTGCTGCTCTGGTCAGTTCTGCCCATTTTAATACCCTTTATAGAATCCCAGTTCATGACGCCGGTTTACCAGGCCAAGTACGCTATTGGAGCCTTCCCTGCGCTCTGCCTTCTGGCTGCCGGCGGGCTAAGCAAGATCAAATGGCCGTTGGTTTTTTATACCGTCCTGATTCTGATTGTATTATTCTCGTCTATTGGTCTTTACGACTATTACAAAAACGACAACAAGGAACAATGGCGTGAGGTAGCCCGGCTGATAGAGTCCAGGGCGCAGCCGGAAGATGTTATGGTGGTCTGCAAGGGTTACTACCAGGTTCCGTTTAATTATTACTATAAAGGAAACCTGCCGGCGAAAGGCATATCGGACCTGGAGGATGCGCGAAAATTCGTTGACACTGAAACTGACCGTATGTCTAAAAATCAAAGTAATCTCTGGTTGGTTCTGGCCTATGATAAAGGGCAGGTACTGGACTATTTTCTTGAGACTTACGGACAGGAATCGCTCAAGCTGGGCCGTAAATACGTAGGCATAACCGTATTTCAATTTGATATTGCTGCCTCAACAAGATAACGGCGGGATATTCGCTCTACTTGTTCAGGGGGATCCCGGCTTCCTCCAGGATTCTTTTAATTTCTGAAAGCCTGTCCACGGCAGCGTATTCGCCTTCCAGAATGCATTCAGGGGCACGGTGAAATTCAGCCGGACTGATTTGCACCAGTCTGGGGTGTATTACCACATCTGCGCCTTCGGCAGCCTGGTTGTTAGCCAGGTAGGTGGTAATATAAATGGTCTGTACCATTACATTAAGCAAATTCGGCTCTTTAGTCTGGATGTTGTTCGTAAGGTATTCAGTCCTTTCGTTTTGAGTGGGGGTTATATCCACGGCGATGACGATGTCCGCACCCATTTTTTTCAAGGTGCTAACCGGGACCTGATTTACCAGTCCCCCGTCTACCAGGTATCGACCATCCCTGTGTACTACGGTGAATATCACCGGGATGGAGATGCTGGCCCTGACGGCCTCCAGTACAGAGCCCTGGTCCATAATTACCTCTTCACCCGTGATGATATCCGTGGCGATACAGGCCAGGGGAACGGCCAGTTCTTTGAACTCGACGTCTCCCATTAAACGCCGCAGCAGGTTGGTTATCCGTTTCCCTCCTATAAAACCGTTTTTAGCCAGGATGGGGTCCACCAGGGCGGTGACGCCAAGCCAGTCCAGTTGCATGGCCTGTTTTCTCAGCAGCTTCGAATCATGCTCCCTGGCATAAAGTGCGCCTATCAAGGCCCCGATGCTGGTACCGGCGATCATATCGATCGGGATACCCTCTCTTTCAAAGACTTCCAGTACTCCGATGTGGGCTATACCGCGGGCATATCCGCCGCCTAAAGCCAGTCCGACCTTCTTTCTTTTGTTCTGGTCCATACCGGTTCTCCCCTGCTTGGCTCTGTCCGTAAGTAATAAAAGTATTTTACAAAGAAGTATAACACAGGTTATAAGGGATTAGGAATCACTGCCGGCAATGGATGGCAACCCATGGATTCAGTTTTATATTCTATAATGTATTTAAGAATCATTATTAATAAGGAGTTGAGAAATGGCTAAGACGGGTGACAATTTACAGGAAGCTTTTGCCGGCGAGAGCCAGGCCAGCAGGAAATATTTGTACTTTGCAGAGCAGGCCGAAAAGGAGGGGCAATCCCAGGTAGCCAGGCTTTTTCGGGCAGCTTCTGAGGCTGAAACTGTTCACGCCAGAAACCATCTGAATGCCATGAATGGAATCGGGAGCGTTGCAGAAAACCTGAAAGCGGCGATCAGCGGAGAATATCATGAATTTACCGGCATGTACCCGGACTTCATTGCGCAGAGCAAGGCTGACAAGCAAACCAAAGCCGAAATCAGTTTTGAATGGGCAAACAAGGTGGAGAAGATACACCACGTACTATACAGCCACGCTCTGAATGAAATCGAAACCGGGAAGAAACCGGAGCCAAAGCCCTTCTATGTTTGCCAGAGATGCGGGTTTACCGTGGAAGGGGATGCTCCTGACAGGTGCCCGATTTGCGGGGCCGCCCGCAGCCAGTTCAAATTGATCGAATAGCACCGGCTTAAACATTTGCTGAGATAGAGGAGGACCCGCCAGGGTTCTCCTTTACCAGTTTTTTAACCAGCTCCAGTTCTTCTTCCCGTGTGTTTACCCTGCCGTCAAGGCGGGCTTCCTGGAGGAAATCCAGTATTTCCCTGATACGCGGGCCGGAGGCGAGGCCACTTTTTAACAGGTCTTCACCGTTTAGTGCGGGCTGTATGTTGCTGAGTTTGTTCAAATAAAGCTCGATGTGCTGGCGTACTATGTCCGAATCAGCCGCCAGCAGATTGGACAGAATGGCTGTCCGTGAATGGCTGTGAAGACAGCGATAAATCCGGCCGGGAGTAAGTCCCGGCTGTTCCAGCTGGGCCAGCTCGGCCTTTAGATTAAGAGTATCTTCCAGGTAACGAGCTAAGGTACGGGGCAGCCTGAGATAGGCTGCCATATCGGCCAGCTCAGGCGGATCAAGGTGGTAAACCAGGAAAGCCAGGTTGATGTTTTCCGGAGGAGAATAAGGCTGAAGCATACCGCGTGCCCTGGAGATCTTTCTGATCAGCCAGCTGTCGGCTTTAAGCCCGGGAGAAATCCTGGCCAGCAGTCCCAGATTTCCTGCCCGGAGCAGGGCTTTTTCAGGCCGCTCTTCTTTCAGGCAAAGCTCCAGTTCGTGCCTGATGCGGTCGCCGCTGACGGTCTCCAGGTAATCCAGGTCCCTGCGCAATACCTCCAGGGTAAAGGGTTCAATGCTGAAATTCAGTCTTTGTTCGAAGCGGACAGCCCTCCACAGGCGTGTAGCATCATCCCGGAAGCTGTCTTCATGCAGGATACGGACGATTTTCCGTTCCAGGTCGTTCCTTCCGCGGTATAGATCGATCAGTTCTCCGAAGCGATCAGGATTAAGGTAGACAGCCATGGCGTTAATGCTGAAGTCGCGGCGGATAAGGTCGCTGCGAATATCGCTGGGTTTGACCTGGGGCAGCGCTCCCGGCCGGGCATAGCCTTCCGATCTGGCTGATGCAATGTCTACTTTCCATCTGTCCCAGCGGATGCTGGCTGTATTAAAGCGGCTGTGGGCAATGACCTGGCCGTTTTTCAGCCTAGCCAGCTCTTTGGCCAGTTTGATGGCGTCTCCTTCGGCTACCAGGTCCAGGTCCTGGTTTTCCCTTCCCAGCAATAAGTCACGCACCACCCCGCCCACCAGGTAGATTTCCTGATCGAAGCCGGCGGCTGTTTTCCCCGCCAGCAGCATGAAGTTTACCAGCTCGGCCGGCAGGGTTTTACGGATAATATCACTCAGATTGCCTGTTTTGAACATCTGGCGCTATTATAACATATACGATAGGAAAAAGAAGAAGACGTCCGAATCGATCTATCGGAGGTCTGTCTGGTCCGTTCCGCCGCTTTTCGTTAGAACTGCCTTAAGATATAATACACTGGATGAAGGAATACAAATTTTTTACCCTGATTACCGGCTTTTTTGTAGCCGTCCTGATTGTATCCAATATCGCCTCCAGTAAAATCGTGGTCTGCGGACCGTTTACTTTTGACGGCGGTACCATTCTCTTCCCCATAAGTTATATTTTCGGGGATATTTTAACCGAAGTTTACGGCTACCGCCGGTCCAGGCAGGTGATCTGGATAGGTTTTGCCTCAACATTGCTGATGACGGCGGTGCTGGCCGTGGTGGGTTTCCTGCCATCGGCTCCAGGCTGGGAAAACCAGGATGCCTATCAAAAAATCCTGAGTACCACCCCCAGGATCGTAGCAGCCAGTTTGATCGCCTATTTTGCCGGTGAGTTCTCCAACTCCTACCTCCTGGCCAAGATGAAAATATTCACGCGGGGACGCTGGTTGTTTACCCGTACCATCGGTTCTACTATTGTCGGAGAGGGAATAGATACCGTATTTTTTGCCTGTATTGCTTTTGCCGGGACCGTTCCGGGCAGTACGCTGGCTGCTATACTGGTATCCAACTACCTTTTCAAGGTGGCTTTCGAGATTGTGGTTACTCCTCTGACTTATGCGGTCGTCGGCTTCCTCAAGCGGCACGAGCAGGTGGATGTCTATGACCACAATACCAACTTCAATCCTTTCGTGGAGCTCTGGAGGGCGCGTCCCGGTCTTGATCACGGCTCCGGGAGCAACTCCCACGGATAATAGATATGAGTGGACGCCGGGACAGGAAAATTCAGCCGGAGCAGTGGTCTTCAGACTGGAAGCCGGAGGAATATTGTATTTGCTCCTGCACTATGAGGAAGGGCACTGGGGCTCCGCTAAAGGCCACAGGGAAAACAATGAGACTCCGCAGGAAACGGCCAGACGGGAAATCCGGGAAGAGACCGGCCTGGACCGGATATGCTTCAAAGAAGGTTTCCAGGAACGCATTTCCTACCCGCTCAGGGGAGCCGGCGGCATTGTCACCAAGTCCGTGATTTATTTCCTGGCGGAAACTCCGGTAAGCGCTGTCCGCTTGTCTCCGGAACATGTGGATTACGGCTGGATGAGTTTGGCCGAAGCACTGAAAAAAGCCACCTATGCAGATGAAAAAACAGTCCTGCAAAAGGCCGGTGCCTATCTCGGGGAGCAGGAGTTTGAAGGTTGATTCAAGAGTGTTTGTACCCGGTCTAAAGTGTCAGGCATGTCCCAGTTTGCACACCTGAGTGCTGTTGCCTGTGTTTTCAGCCCTTTTCTTGTCAGGATACCCGGTTTATTGATATACTATAGTGTTGTTTACCAGGTGAAAATATGGAATATGAAACAATAATCGGTCTTGAGGTCCATGCCCAGCTGTTGACTCGCAGTAAAATGTACTGCCGCTGCAGCTCGGACTATGCCAGCGCACCCCCTAATACCCATGTTTGCCCTGTCTGCATGGGTCTGCCCGGAGTTCTGCCCACCCTGAACCAGCAGGCTATCGAGTATGTAATGATGACTGCCCTGGCCCTGAATTGCAGCATCTCAAGCTATTCCAAGTTCGATCGTAAAAACTACCCCTATCCGGATTTGATGAAGGGTTACCAGATTTCCCAGTATGATGCCCCCATTGGCAACAGGGGATGGATGGCTATTGAAGTCGATGGGGTCAAAAAGAAAGCCGGCATTACCCGCGTTCACCTGGAAGAAGACGTGGCCAAGATGATACATCACGGGACCGAGTTGGGCGAAGGCTACAGTCTGGTTGACGTCAACCGGGCAGGCGTGCCCCTGATGGAAGTGGTGGGAGAGCCGGACCTGCGTTCGCCCGAGGAAGCCAGGCAGTATTTAGTCAAACTGCGCAGTATCCTCCAATACCTGGGGGTTTCCACCGGGAATATGGAAGAAGGCAGTTTCCGCTGTGATGCCAACATCAGCATTCGCCCGCTGAACAGCACGGAGCTCATGTCCAAGGTTGAGGTTAAGAACATGAACAGTTTCCGTGCCGTCGTACGTGCGATGGAATATGAAGCCAAAAGGCAGAGAGCGCTGGCTGAACAGGGCAAGTCACCGGTACAGGAAACGCGCGGCTGGGTGGAAGAAGAAGGCAAGACGGTCTCGCAGCGCAGTAAGGAATATGCCCACGATTACCGCTATTTCCCGGAGCCTGATTTGCCCCCGCTAAATATCGAACCGGCCTGGATGGACAGGATCAAAGCCCTCCTGCCCGAGTTGCCCGAAGCCAGGCGCGACCGTTTTATGGCTCAGTACGGGCTTCCCCTGTATGACGCTAATTTGCTGACCGAGACAAAGGCTGTGGCAGAGTATTATGAAAGCTGTTTGAAGCTGGGAGACGCCTCCCCGGCCAGAGCCAAGAGCGTCAGCAACTGGATGCTGGGTGAATTTAACCGTCTGCTCAATGTGACTAATAGCGAAATTACCGCCGCCAGAGTTGCGCCCGGCGAGCTATGCAGCTTGATTGATATGGTACAAAACGGCACAATCAACAATACCAGCGCTAAAACGGTCTTCGAGGAAATGTTCAGGACCGGCAGGAACGCTTCTGAGATAATCAAGACACAGGGTTTAGGCCAGATCACCGATATGCATGAAATAGAGACTGCTGTTGAGCAGGTCATTGCGGACAATCCTCAGCCCGTGGAACAATATAAGGCCGGCAAGACCCAGGTTGTAAAATTCCTGGTAGGTCAGGCGATGAAGGCTACCCGGGGACGGGCCAATGCCGCTCAATTACAGGAGTTGCTAATAAAAAAGATCGAGGGGAAATAACAGATGTCAATGTATTTCAGTATTGCCCTTATTATCATTTCGATAGGTCTTGTTCTGACAATCCTCTTCCAGGTAAAAGGAGGAGGCCTTGGCGGAATATTCGGGCAGGCGGATACAGTCTACCGCACCAAGCGGGGTGTGGAAAAGACCCTGTTTCAAATGACTATTGTCCTGGCAGCCTTATTCATTATTGTTTCAATGGTCGCTTTAAGGATTGCCTGACCGGGCAGTGGTCGCCGTCCGCTGGTTTTCAATCCTGAATTTATACCAGTATCCCCTTCTAGCTGCTAGAAGGGGATTGCCGTTTTAGTCAATGGCATAGTCGGAGAGGCGTTCCGGACGCATATGGATGTATTATTTATTGTTATAGCTCTGGTACTGGCCTACCTCATCGGGTCATTTCCCTCAGCCTTCATCATAGGGAAGCTCCGCAGGGGAGTAGACATCCGCAACGTTGGCAGCCGCAATATGGGCGCCATGAACACCTTCTACAGCGTGGGGTTCTGGTGGGGCCTGCTGGTGCTGGTGCTGGATATCGGCAAAGGCGCCCTGGCTGTGGCTGTGGCCTGGCAACTGACCCATATCGACTATGTACAGCTGGCCGGCGGCTTGGCCTGCGTACTGGGACATAATTTCCCGGTCTTTCTAAAGTTTAAGGGTGGAAAAGGAGGGGCCAGCTGCATCGGCATCCTGGTCTATATTATGCCCTGGGGTATTCCCATATACCCGGCGCTGTTCGGCCTTTCCATGCTGATTACCCGCTTTCCCACTTTGAGCTACAGCCTCGCTTTCCTCTGTTTCCCCTTTATCGCAGCTTTCCTTTACCCGGAGCATTCACCGGCTTATATCATCTATTCAATTATTCTCCTGCTTATTCCGCTGGTACGCTATATCCCCAGGATTAAAGAAATGCACGGCCGCTCCGGAGGCAGCTGGAAGCATGTAGCCGTCAGGAAGAACCTCAAAGACAGGCTGTAGATTTTCCTATTTTTCCATTGATTCCAGGATATTCACCGCATCCCGCACGAATCCGGGGCAAAGCCTGTTGAAAAGTCCCTTTCCCCTGGCGGCAGCCACGTTTTCGGCCGTGCTCAGGTCGCAGCCCAGCAGCTTTTCACACTCGGTCGTTCCGTGAATCTCGCCGAACCTGCAGCTGAACTCTTTAACCAGGTCATAGACTCTTTCTTTGACCTCCTGGGCGTTTCCTGCTGTCTGGTCTCCGTATTTCAAACCGATGACCATGAACGCCCCGGTTA
>CAYLVC010000100.1:0-3453 GCA_964387005.1 uncultured Dehalococcoidales bacterium
GAGTATTCGGTATTCGGCAGCAATCTGTTTAGAAACAAAGTGAATTCGCCGCTGACATTTACCGGTTGAGGCTCAGTGGTGTATACCAGTGCATCACCCGGCCCCCACAGGAAATGAACGTAAACAACCTGGGCCGTGCCCAGATCACTCAGATCGGCGTAAAGAACGGCAGAACTGTCAGTTATATCACGTGCCTCTAGAGTCATTATCGAAGGCGCTTTTTTACCGGTTGTGAAGGTCTTCAAGCTGCCATAGCTTATCCCATGCTCTTCACCATCAGCCACCGCCCGGTAATAATACAGGGTATTGGGCTCCAGTAAAGGTATCAGCTCACCAGGGATTTCCAGGCTGAAATCCCCCGGATCGCTCAAGAACAAAAAATCGGTTGTCCTCCCGAATTCAGGCCTTTTACCGTATTCAAAATAGACCTTTGCCGTACCCGCTGAACCGGCAGAAACCAGTGTCCCTCTCAGGACGGCGGAATTGGCGGTAACATCCGTAACCATGAGGTTCAGGGTATCCACAATGGGAGAATAATGCGTGTGAAAAGACATTCCTGCTCCGCTTGCAACACCATAACCCTCTGCCACTGCCTGGAAATAATAGGTTTTATCCTCAATCAACGCCTGCATATCATCCGCCGGCAATGAGGCCGTGAATTCGCCACTGCCGGTCATGGTTTGCCTGGCTGTAACCTGTCCGTAATCCGTGGTTGTTCCATATCTGAAATAGACCTCGACTACTGGACTGCTGCCCATTGAATTAAGCTCACCTCTTAAGACAGCGCTCAGATTGGTGATCTCACCGGCTGTGAGAGTGCTGACCTCCGGAGCGAGAGGTGGAATAGAGAAGTTCATGTCATCGCCGGTGCCACTGCCATGGATTCCCGCATCGGCTCTTGCCCGGAAATGGTATTCCTGCGCAAAAAGGCCGGAAACCTCTGCGGAAAAAACTCCCGTCTCGGCCATGGATTGTAAAAGCGTAATTTCGCCGTAGTTTTCATCCGGGCCATATTCGAAATAAACATTTACAGTGTCTGCCAGGCCCATATCGAGAAGTAGGCCGTTCAGCACCGCGCTGTTTTCAGTCAAGTCAGTAGCAAAAGAGGTAGTCACACCCGGGGCTGTAAGCGTCCTGAAAAACTGGCCGGTGCCTGTTGACCGTCCATGTCCCACTGCCACGGCACGGAAACCGTACTCAACGCCTGGTTCCAGACTGGCAATTTCAGCTTCAAACCCACCTGTTCCGGTCATACTCTGAAGAGGCGTTTCCCTGTTGAAAAGACCCTCAATTCCATATTCAAAGAATACCAGTACAGCGGAAGCAGTCCCCGGTGAATCAAGATTGCCCTGCAAAACAGCGCTGCGGCCGGTTAGCACTGTCGGATTGAGAGTCACCACAACCGGTGGTTCTCCCTCCAAAGTTGTGAAAGAACCCTCTTCGCTAAGAGACGTTCCATTAACTCCGCCGTCGGCTATGATACGGAAAGAATAAACAGTAGCCGGATCCAAATCGTTGATGGAAGCTGTCAAAGGCCCTGCCGCCGTCTTTATTTGAACGGACGTCGTACTTCCGTAGTCCCCGGTTTTTCCATATTCGAAATAAATGTTTACCGCTGTGGCAGTACCCAGTGAAACCAGTTCTCCCCGCAGTACAGCGGAATTATGTGTGATATCAGCAGCTTCCAGGAGGGCTACCTGGGGACGGCTCAGCGTTTCAAAAGTCAGTCCACTCCCACTAACAGCGCTTTCTCCTTCACCAGCCATAGCCCTGAAGTGATATAACGTGCCGGGTGACAGGCCACTGACCAGAATACCAAATGTCCCAGATTCTGTTACAACCCGCCCTGATGAAACGCTGCCGTACTCAGCAGACAGGCCGTACTTAAACATCACACTGATACTATTGCCTTCGCCCAGAGACGTCAGATTTCCGTTAAGCACGGCAGAAGTATCGGTAATTCCACTGGCAGCCAGGGTTTCAACAGCAGCGGCTGATGTAGTCGCCAGTCGGCCTGTATCAAATACAACATCAGCAGCAGACGATCCTGCAACGGGTGAAATACCCGCCGCTGCTGCAAGCAGCGCGGTCAGAAGGAATATGGATATTGTTCTCCGAATAAGCATTAACACTTTTTTATCTCCTGAGCCTTCCATTATTAACTGATTAACTCTGTTACCCGGACGGCATTTCATATTTGAGTAATATTAAGATTTACAGGATACTATTATCCTTTCTCCTTTTTTGCGGATGTGCTTAACAATTGACATGTTGCTGCCGCTCAAAAGCTCCGTCAAATTTACCCTGCTCAAAATCTTTATGCCTATATTAGAACCCTCATCGCTTGATCCGCCTGTGGTTACTATTTTCAAGACCTCTTGTTCGCGTAAATATTTTTCGAATGTTTTTATTTCTTCCAAAGGCACCCGTTCAGGAAAAATTAATAAAATGGTGTCCTCAACCGGTTCCAAAATAACATCGGGAATCAGTTTGATATCCGGATTGATGATCTGATCGAATTGGTCGCCGGCTACAGTTACAGGGCCAGATGAAGAAACACCCTTACTGACGTCCGTGGCCTGGTACTGGTCAACGGCTTCCTTCTCCGGTTTTTCAGGGCTTATTTTCAGGTCAGACACAGGTGTCAATTCCTTCTGTTTGGAACCGCTGCGGGCAGCCTGGCCTGAATTATCTCCAAACTTTGGGCCGCCTGTGGACAACTCGGTATGAATTGTTGTACTTTCTCGCTTTCTCCTGCGTTTGCGCAATACCACCCAGGTGATTAAAAGAGCCAGAAGGATTACCACCAGAACTGTCAGCATTACGGGGTTTTGCCACAAAGCCATAGTGTTCTCCTGCTTAATTTTTGCATTATTCCAGTTATGGTAACTTTTTTTCCTCTTTACTGTATCTTAAATCATTATGCCTTACCTTGTTGGCTTCAACTCCCAGCCTGTTTATGTCCTCCTCAGTAAACAATCTCCAGCCCCTCCGGTCCACATTGTCAACGTCGGTAAAGGTACCTTCTCTTAACCAGCGAAAAAGGGTATTCCGGCTGATCCCGACTTTGCGGCATACTTCGATTGTCCTGTAGTAGGTTTTTCCGCTGATAGTAATAGACATGATTCAACTCCTGTTGATACTACCTGGGTATACTCATATTACCGTCAATTACATTCTATAAAATACAACAATGGTAATAATGGACGGATTTTCTCACAATCTGAAACAACAATCACAATACAACGGTGCGAGTAAAGGATATCAATAATCGAAGAAAGGGACAAGGGTGGCAGACTGTAGAAAAAATGGGTATTTTAACACTTGACAGAAAGAATGATTTGATACGGATTTACCCCCCTTAGTCACCCTGGAAATAACCGGGTGATTAAGAGGGGTAACCCCTTATGTAAAATGACACAAGCGGAAGGAGAATTTCGTCTTGGTGTCATG
>CAYLVC010000100.1:3553-9498 GCA_964387005.1 uncultured Dehalococcoidales bacterium
TGAATTACGGAACTAACGCTATTCACCATACTAACTGCCGACACGCTTCGGTCCGAATGATAATATGGAAGATAACCGGGAAGGGTAGTTAGTCTGCACCTTCTACCCCTCCCCATTAACGACTATATTGATGATCCAACTGATCTGAGATTATGTGATTATTTTTCTAACGCTTGTATGATCCTCGCTGATATCTCATGTAGGCCGGTACAGACAGGTCTTCTTCTGATTTCAGGCTCTTGAGGACCTTATTGATTTCCTTGTCTCTGGCCGCCCCGGAAATCTGGTCTCTGGAAGCAAAACCGGTTGCAATCAAGGTCAGCCTTACCTCATTTCCCATATTAGGATCAACGCTGACACCGAAAATAATGTTGGCTTCGGGATCTACTGCTTCGCCAATAATCTTGGCAGCATCGTTAACCTCGAACAGGGTAAGGTTGCTACCACCGGCGACATTGAAGAGTACTCCCTTGGCCCCGGTGATGCTCACATCCAGCATTGGGCTGGCAAGAGCTTCTTTAGCAGCATTCACCGCTCTGTTTTGACCGGAACCGCGCCCCATTGACATCCAGGCCGGACCTGCATCTTTCATGATAGCCCTGATATCTGCAAAATCCAGGTTTACCAGTCCAGGTACCGTGATAACTTCGGCAATAGCCTGTACAGCGTGACAGAGTATCTCATCAGCACTCTTGAACGCTCCATCAACACTCGTCTTGTTATCAGCAAGCTGAAGCAAACGATCATTAGGTACAATGATTAAAGTATCAACCTTCGTGATCAGCTGGCTGATCCCTTCCTCTGCCACCTGCATGCGCCTGCTGCCTTCAAAAGCAAAGGGCTTGGTGACGGTGGCGATGGTGAGTGCTCCGGACTGTTTTGCCATTTCCGCCACTACAGCAATTGAACCGGTACCGGTTCCACCGCCCATACCAGCAGCCAGAAACACCATGTCGGCTCCGGTAATGGCCTGCTTGATTTCATCACGTGTTTCTTCGGCAGACCTGCGTCCAACATTGTGGTCTCCACCCGCACCCAGGCCGCGGGTCAGTTTCTCACCCAGAGAAATACGTACGGGAGCTTCAGTGATTTCCAGGTGAGAGGCATCGGTATTCATAGCTATAAATTCAACACCGCGGATTTGTTCGCGGACCATTCTGGTAATTGCATTACATCCTGCTCCACCCATACCAATAACCTTGATTTTGGCCGGGCTGGGTACATAACTCGTTTTAGA
Source organism: uncultured Dehalococcoidales bacterium (assembly GCA_964387005.1). Taxonomy (GTDB): domain Bacteria; phylum Chloroflexota; class Dehalococcoidia; order Dehalococcoidales; family UBA3254; genus CAYLVC01. The sequence continues at coordinate 4,791 of CAYLVC010000100.1, forward strand.
CATTTGCTTTCTCCTTCTCTTACTAATACTAAGTTATTTCTAATATTCTACCGGAAAAGTCTGAAAATGGAAGAAAGAAGACCCTTGATGCCCGTTGGCTTGCTTATCCATTTCTGGGTATTATCATTTTTCATTTTCCACAATACAAGGCCAACACTGGTGGCATAAGCCGGATCATTCAAAAGGGCATTAGATACACCATTAAGTGCGGGCGGCAGGCCGATTCTTACCGGTAGACGAGTTATGTTCTGAGTCATTTCAACAATGCCGGGCAGATTAGCACCTCCACCGGTAATCACTATACCGGAAGGAATCAATCTGTTGTAATCGGTACGAGGGAGCTCCAGGACTACCAGACGCATGAGTTCTTCAACCCGGGCACGGATGATTTCACAAAGATCACGGTAAGATACGCTATGCCCGTTCTCTCCTACTACCCGGTCAGACTCTTCTTCATCCGCAGGAGACAGGTTACCGTATTTCTTCTTCATCTCCTCGGCCAGTTCAAAAGAAAGACCTAGCCCGGCAGCAATATCGCGGGTAATCTGATGTCCTGCCACCGGTAAAACAGATGTATGATATATGCTTCCATCCCTCACGACAGCGATATCAGTAGTCCCTCCGCCGATATCTGCTATCAAAATACCGGATTGTTTCTCTTCTTCACTCAGGACAGCTTCAGAAGAGGCCAGCGGCTCGAGAATGAGGTCTTCTATTTCTATGCCGACTGAACTGATACATTTCGTTAAATTCTGCACTGAAGCCACAGCAGCGGTAATTACATGGGCTTCCACATCCAGCTCATATCCGTGCATCCCTACCGGATTCTTTACCTCATGTCCGTCCAGCGTATAGGCTCTGGGTATAACATGCAGCATTTTTCTGTCAGCCGGCGCTTTAACATTCAAGGCCACATCCAGAACCCTCTTCAGGTCATCGGAACGGACCAGCTGGTCGGTCTTCGTGATGGCTATGGTACCCTTGTTATTCATTGAGCTGATATGTCTTCCGGTAACACCGATATAAGCCGAATCCATCCTGTACCCGGCCATCATCTCAGCTTTCTTGACTGATTGGCGAATCGATTCTTTGGCTTGCGTTACATTCGCTACCAATGCTTTTTCTATACCATGAGAAGGTGCTATGCCAACCCCGAGAACTCTCAAACCAGAGGTGCTATCCAGAGTTCCCATTATGGTACAGACTTTAGTCGTACCGACATCGATAGCCGCGATTTTCCTTTTCATTTCTCACTCCTATTTTTGAAGACTTTATGCTACCATCTATCCTTGCATCAGGGCTTCTCTTATCCTCTAGTTTCTCTGTAGTGAACGTTCCACTTCAAACAAAGCGAATTGATAAAGTTCTTGGTTTCGGGATTTGGGGCTTTATAAAGCTCAGCCAGAAAACCATGAAGCAGTTCGCCACCACTCATGCCCGGTGTCGGTTCGGCTGGACCGGGAAGGTTGATGTAGACGATCTCCGTCATTAGTTTTTGATACTCAATCGCAGTTCCCACAGTCACCTCCTTCAATAATTAATTCATATTTTTTTAAATTCGGTATCATCGTACAAATTACCATTTCAATGCGTCAAATATCGTCCCCGCTTGTCCCTTTCAATTCCATAAGCCAATCGGTAAAATATTTTCTGTTCCACTCCCCTTTTTTGTATAGTTCCAAAATGCTATTGAAAAATAAATTCCATTCCAATAGAATATGGAAATAGCAGACAGAACTCTTTGTCCGAGGTAAAGCATTGGTAACAGACCGTAATAAAAAACGTTCACCCCCGTATGTTTCATACCGCAGTTTTTTAACTCTGCTTGAAGAATTGCAGCGTGGAATTCCTGCCCGTATAGACCGTAGCTATTGGGGTGATAAGTTTTCAGGAAGCACAGGCACCCAGCTTATGTCTGCCCTGCGTTTTCTTGGCATGGTTGACCATAACGGAGTTCCTACCCTTCAATTGAAGGAGCTGGTAGGCGCCAGGGGGGCTTTAAAGGCTGGTATACTTAAAAAAACCTGCCAGGAATCCTTTTCTTTCCTCTTGAACAGCTCATTTGACCCCGAGAACGCAACTTACGCCCAGCTCGAAGAGGTATTTAAGGAACTTTACCAGGTAGACCGTGACGTTGCCCGCAAGTGCATAAAATTCTTCACCGAAATTGCCAGCGAAGCAGGACTAACCCTTTCCCCTTTTATTACCAAAAAGTCCAAAAATTCCAGACCTTCAACAATTCCGGATAAAATTCCAAAACGAACTGGCATCAGGACAAATCAGAATGCAATAGTTCCACAACCTGCGGAAATAATTCCACATTCCATGACATGGAAGGAGTTGCTTCTGTCCAAATTCCCCAGTTTTGACCCTACCTGGCCTTCTGACGTTCAACTCAAATGGTTCGAAGCCTTCGATGAGCTTTTGAAAAGGGGGTTTATTTCAAGCAACGACGGGCATCTTTAACTTTTTGACAACTGTCCATTTTAGTCTCCTGCATTCGTTTTTCACCGGTATACTACAGCGCAAGCCAATCCTGTGATGAACTGACCCTCGCCGGTATCGAGCCGAACAACCTGAATTCAGCCTTTAAATTTGTATGTTCATACCGGACAGTATTTGCTGAATATATTGCCTGTTTCCAATTACCGCAGTGCTTGAATTGCTGCTTCCGGATTATTGGGATATTGAAAACCTGTCATTAATTTGTCCCGTGTAGTCCTCGTTTAAACAGGCCTTCGTCAAGGTTATTAAGAAAACGTGAAATCCCTGATCTACCACCCAATCAAGTTTCTAAGGAAATGAGGGGCAAAAACACATTTTTCAGCAATATTAACCATACCCCGGTCATGCCGGTTGCCTCAGCAATTTTTAGGGTTTATCATATATATATAAAGATAAGCCTGTCATCGGAGAAAAAACCATGATTTTTGAAAGACCTGATATAATTCGCCCCCCCAGTGAAGCTGGGTCGTATTTCCTTCCGTTAACCAGCGGATGCTCCAATAATTCCTGTGTATTCTGTAACTATTACGGATGTAAACTGAACCTTAGACCTCTGGATGAGGTCAAGAAAGAAATAGACGCCCTGTTTTTATACCTGACCCGTGGGCTGATGGTTCCCGGTATGCCCCGGATAGTTTACGCTATTGCCGGACAGTGGGATGGCAGACGGGTCTTTCTCCAGGATGGAGATGCCCTGGTCTATCCCATTGAACAGTTAAAAGAAACTTTGAACTATTTCAATCAGAAATTCCCAGACCTGGAAAGGCTCGGAAGCTACGGCACACCACAGGACATCCTGCGCACGAGTGTAAGTGACCTCAAATTATTGAGAAAGCAAAAACTGTCCATACTCTATATGGGGGTTGAAAGCGGGGATGATGCAGTACTGGATTATATCGGGAAAGGAGTCAATGCCCGGCAAATGATCGAAGCCGGACGAAAAGTCAAAGAAGCCGGTATGCTTCTTTCCGTTACCGTTCTTCTTGGATTAGGCGGTACCAGGAGAAGCCATGAGCATGCTCTGGCTACAGCACGGGTACTCTCTGAAATGGATCCTGATTATGTCGGGGCGCTAACATTGACCATAATTCCTGATACACCTTTGTATGAGGCCCAAAAACAGGGTAGTTTTGATCTCATTTCTCCCCTGCAATCATTACAGGAACTTCAAATCATTTTGAAAAACGTTAAAGCAACCAGTTGCTTTTTTAGCTCAATGCATGCTTCCAATTATTACTCAGTGAGAGGGACAATTCCCGACGACCAGGCGAAAATGATAGCACAACTCGGTCAAATTCTTGCCCGTAATGATCCCTCTGTGCTTAAACCCGAGTTTATGAGAGGACTTTAAATGCAAATCTGAAACACACTGCTTTACAGGCTGCCAACATATTTGTTAAACTCTATTTGATATACTGAATATCTTATTTTCCGGTATTAAGAAAATAGAATATTGAAATGGAGGATTAATATGGGAAATCGAGATTTTTCTCGCGGGGAGAAGAAGAAACCCAAGAAAGACGGCAAGAAACAGACCATCATATCCTCTGCAATACAGGAACCCCGTCCTGAAGTAGAGGTGATCCGTAAAGGTAAGAAACCTAAAGAAAGCGGTGAAGCTTGAAACACCAGAACAGGGCAAAACCAGGTTTTGCCCTGTTCTTTTTTATTTATGTTTAGCAGTAGAATCCAGGGTAAATGTATGTATAACAATCACACGAATCAGGAAAGTGCTGATGTCTGACCAGATGGCTCTTATGGCTGTCGTACATGGGCGGGTACAGGGAGTATACTTCAGGGCTTTTGTACAGGAGAAGGCTGAAGAACTCGGTTTAAATGGCTATGTCAGAAACCTACCCTCCGGCAGGGATGTAGAAGTCCAGGTGGAGGGAGAAAGAGAAAAGCTGGAAAAAATCCTGTATTACCTTAAAGAGGGCCCGCCCATTTCAATGGTAGAGGAAGTAAAAACGACCTGGTCTAAATCCAGCGGTAAATTCAGCTCTTTTAGAGTAAGGTAATCAAGTCTCAAATCCAATCCTGGCAACTTTTATCAAATCAAGGTATTCGGATTTCAAACCCAGCATCTGACAGGCTTCGTTATCAATGTCAAAAGGCTCACCTATGAAAACTTTTCCGTATTCTTCAATATCCCCCTGGTTCAGCAAAGGTCCTTTTCCTGTAAATTTTTGCCTGGCTTCAATTA
>CAYLVC010000101.1:0-9492 GCA_964387005.1 uncultured Dehalococcoidales bacterium
TGCCTTCTCTGGCTTCACATATGGCTGCCGATATCACGATAATCTTGACCATTTATTGGCTGGTGGGAAGATAGGTTGGTTTATAGTGTTCAGATTACAGTTTTTGGTTACGGGAGAAGGGGAGAGATATCATATAGAAACGCTCAGGTCGACTGATGCTTAAAGACGCTATGAATTTTATAAACAAGGGAGGGTATAAATGAACATCCTGGTTATTGGCGGAAGCGGGCTATTCGGACGCAAGACGGTTATTCATCTGCTGCGGGACCCGGATGTAACAAATGTTATTTCAATGGATGTGATCCCTCCGCCTTTTTGGTTCAAACTGGCGATATCCAACCATGCAGGACAGTTCCAGTTTGTAAAGGGGGATGTAGCGCAGCTTGAGGACATTTTAAACGCCATTAAGGTTTTAAGGATTGATAGAATAATCAACATGGCTTATATCCTGACAGGGGCTTTTGAACAAAACCCGAGGCTGGCGATAAAAGTGAATACCCTGGGAATGTGCAACGTTTTTGAAGCTGCAAGGTTGATGGGCATATCACGTGTGGTCTATGCCAGTTCAGTGGGTGTATATGGTACACAGAATGAATACGGAGATAGAGAAGTAAATGAGGATGATCTGCCACATCCGGTTAATGCCTATGGAGTGACCAAGCAACTGGCGGAAATGTTGGCAGCCCAATACAGTAATTTATACGGTATCCATTGTTCCGGTCTGCGTCCATTCCTGGGATACGGGCACGGGGGTATATTCCCTTTGATCATCAAACAGTTTTCAGACCTGGTCTCATTTCCGGCTACAGGCCAACCTTTCTCTACGGATATGGATGGGAACAGCCCTTCCGCACTATCATCGGCAGACGATGTGGCGGCACTGACCAGGATACTGATCAAGAGACCGTCATCACCTCATATGGTGTATAATGTTGCCAGCAAGCCGACCAGTATGAGGGATGTTGCTAATGCCGTACAGCGGTTTTTGCCGGATGCCAGAATCGAATTCGGCAGTCAGGCTCCACCTCCCAGCGCAGCACGAAATGGACTTCCCTGGAAGGTGAACTGTGACAGAGCGAAGGTTGACCTGGGTTTCTCGCTCATGCCGCTGGAAGAGGCCGTATTATTGCACATTAATGATGCCAGGCTGGAAGCAGGGATGGAACCCATCAAAGGCCAGGATCAACTCCCTAAATAATCGAATGAAGATATAGTCAGGAATTTTTTTATTGTAATTATTGTTATGATGCTTAACATTATCAGAGTCTTCAAAACATTCGGATCCAACGAAGTCCTTTCGGATATCAATTTCAGTCTGGAAAAGGGAATGAAAGCAGGGTTGGCAGGAGCCAACGGCGCTGGCAAATCTACGCTTTTAAAAATTTTGACCGGACTTGAAACCAGGGATGCAGGTGATGTTTTTATCAATTCGACAGCATCAACCGGCTATTTACCCCAGCTCCTTCCTGATTTTCCTGGCATGAGTATTGACGAACTGTTAAAAAATATTTTCGGGAATCTCAGGCAAATCCAAAGCCGTTTGCGCGAAATAGAACTGGCTATGAGTTCCGTCAACGGAAGAGTGCCGGCTGACCTTGTTGATGAATACAGCGAGCTCTCCGAGCGATTCAGGGGATGCGGTGGATACGAGATTGATTACAGGATCGAGTATGTCATGTCCGGTCTGGGCATCGGGAATCTGGACCGGTCACGCAATATAGACTCTCTATCCGGAGGTGAAAAAACACGGATAAATCTGGCAACCCTGCTTTTAAAGGAACCCGACCTGCTGCTTCTGGATGAACCCACCAATAACCTGGACACAGTAAGCTTAATTTGGTTGGAGAAATATCTGTCCAACTTGAAAGGAACACTAATAGCAGCTTCACATGACAGGGAATTTCTGAATAATATCGCAAGTATTATTTTTGAGATTGACGAACATACCCATCAATTAAGAAAATACAGCGGCAATTATGATGTTTATAAACTCGCCCGGGAGGCTGAAAAGGCAAAATGGGAAGAAGACTACAGGAAACAGCAGGAGACAATCAAAGAGCTCAACAGCAAGATAAAACAAGCCTGTTCTTCTGCTCATCAAATGGGTCATAAGAGCAAATCAAAATCAAAGGACGGAGATAAATTCGTTCCCTACGTTAAAGGCCAGCGTTTGCAGGGTTCAGTTGCCAGGTCTATTCGTGAGGCTGAGGAACGATTAAGGCGAATACGTGAAAATCCTGTATTGAAACCACCCAATCCTTTACATTTCAAGGCTGGTTTTAAGGCTCATTGCATAAGGTCCGCCGAAGTGATCAGGGCAACAGGCATCTCCAGAGAATATGCCGGACGAAGGATACTGGAAGATATTTCTTTATCAATAGGGCCTGATTCACGGATGGTAATTACCGGACCCAATGGATGCGGGAAAACCACGCTTATGCGTATACTGGCAGGAGAAGATACGGCTGATTCGGGTAAGGTGACATATGCTCCGGAAACGCGCATCGGTTATCTGGCACAAGAACCCAAAGTGATCAATCCTGAAGCGACTGTACTGGAACACTTGCGGTGGGGACTGGAAGTATATGAAGACGAATTCGTATTTGTGCTGGTCTCATGCGGACTTTTCAGATATGAAGAACTAAAAATTAGAGCGGGACAACTGAGTCTGGGTCAGATACGCAAACTGCAAATCGCCCGTTTAATTGTGACGGGACCCAATGTTCTTCTGCTGGATGAACCGACCAACCACCTTAGCCTGGATACAGTTGAAGCCTTTGAAACGGCGATAGCCGAATTCCAGGGTCCGGTGCTGGCGGTATCCCACGACCGGAGGTTCATCCGACAGTTCGAGGGTGAAGTACTGGAGATGGAGGAAGGCAGGCTGGTTACAGCCATGGATTCATACCGCCGTTCTTGAGTTAATCTAAATAAGAGATGCCCTGGTATATGAAAAACCCTCACGGCTAATCGTGAGGGTTTTATTCCAATGTTCAACAACCTTATACAGGCAGCTACATAATGCTGGGAAGCCAGGTGCTGATAATCGGGAACACGCAAAGAAAGGTCACGGTAACCAGATCGCAGATAATAAAAGGCCAGATTCCACGGTAAAGTGTAGCCAGAGGCACCTTGATGATATTAACAAGTCCGAAAAGGTTAATGCCAAAGGGAGGTGTGATCTGTCCGATCTCAATCATCCTGACCATAATCACGCTGTACCAGATAAGGTCGAAGCCCAGTCTATCAATTGCCGGGTAGAGAATGGGAACAGTCAGGATAATAATGGCCACTATATCGAACAACATACCGCAAATGATGTAAAATACGATAATCAGCACAAGGATAATGTATTTGGATATGGCCAGACCGGCCAGAAATTCGCTGACTGTAGCCGGTATCTGAGTGATCGCCAGGAAGGCGTTGAACAAATAAGCGCCGATCATCATAGCCATGATCATGGCCGTCAACTGGGCGGCATCCTGAAGTGCAAACCAGATGGTACCGCCCTTTAACTCCCGTCTGGCCAGTCCTATTACGAGAGCTCCAAAGGCGCCGATAGCGCCTGCTTCGGTTGCGGTAAAGGCACCTCCGTATATGCCACCCATGATTACCACAAAAAGCAGGGCAATAGGCCAGGTAAGCTTCATAGAGGTGAATTTCTCTTTCCATGTGGTGGAGGCCGTCATAGGCGCCAGGTCCGGTTTGAATTTACATAGAATAACCACGGTCAACATATAACCAATTACCACGATGATGCCAGGAATAATCCCGGCGATAAAGAGTTTACCTATGGATAGTTCCGCCAGGATACCAAGTAAAACGAAACCCATGCTGGGTGGGATCAAAATACCAAGGGTGCCGCCGGCTGAAATCACAGGTCCGGATAAACGATCTTTGTAACCCAGTTTTTTCATTTCCGGATAAGCAACCTTACCCATAACAACGGAACCGGCCAGGCTGGTTCCACTGACCGCGGCAAATAGTCCGCAGGCAGCAATGGTAGCCATGGCAAGCCCGCCTTTGAATTTCCCGAACCAGGCTCGGGCCATCATATAGGCGTCCGATCCTATATTAGTGACAGAAATAAACGAACTCATCAGCAAAAACAGAGGAAGAACGGCAAAATAGTAGGCATTCAGTTTATCAAAGGTCAAAATAGGGAGATTATTCAGGGCTGCATTTACCCCACCGATAGCAGCATAACCCACCACGCCTACAACCATCATGGCAAAACCTACATGGACTCCCATCATTAGAAGGAATATTAGTGCTCCAACCCCGATGAAACCAATTGCAGTCTGAGTCATCTCTTGCACACCTCTTTTATGGACTTGAACAGGTCATAAATGAATATAACCGTCAGCCAGGCAAAACCCATTGCCAGAGTAAGCATAAAAGGCCAATAGGGGATCTGCAGGGTTGGAGTCAGATTTCCCAGTGTTGAAACCATATATTCGTGGGTCATAAGGGAAGTACGCCAGGTTGTGACGCCTGTAGCGACAATACAAAACAAATAAGCAAAAATATTAAAAACAGGCTGCGCTCTTTTGGGGAACCGTGCCGTTATTACATCTATACGAATATTGGTCTTTTGCATCTGGCAATAGGCCATTCCCCAGGTACCGGCTGTTACCAGGAGAATACCTCCAAGCTCAAAACTGCCTTCGATGGGTTTATTGAAGAAGAATCTGCCGCAAACGTCCGCTACACCGATCATCATCATGGCACCCAGGACCAGGGCTGCAATCGCTGCCATTACACGGCTGATCCAGGTTACCACAACATTATATTGTGATACGGCCCCCTGTTCGACTTGCTGTTCCATCTCATCTCCTTAGTCTTTTGCATAAGTAAATACAACTTTTATCAAATAATGACACGATTAAACGCATCATGGCAACTCATAATTATTATTTATACTATACGAAGAATTGATGTTCCTGAATAATATCCGATATATTGCATCATACTATTGTATATCCGGTGACTTTTAATTTCTGCCGCAGCAGTATTCTTAGTAGATAATCCAGATCATAATACTATTCAACTTACCAGTACAGGCCGCCAGATTTGTATCTATGCGGCCTGTACTAAATATACAATGTCATGCTGACAATAACGAGCTATGTCTATCTTAACCAGATTGAAAAGAAATGTCAAGGAATAGATAATCACATAATAGTATTGTTTCGGACTGCACATATACGATTATATATCTATATGTATGCGATATATTAATATGTCATATCATTGCGAAATGCCCATTGTCATCTTGACTGTATTGACATTAACATGTTATACAGTTAGGTAAATAACAAAATTAGTATCAAGTTTTGCCAATGAATTACTGTTCTTAAAAATACTGATCGAAATATCCGTTATATAGTCAGTCAAATACCCATAATATAAAATTCATATTGAGGAGAAAGAATGAACGGCAAACAATGGTCACTTCTGGTAATCACCGTAGTTTTGCTCGCTGCAGTCCTGTTAACATCCTGCAGCAGCGGTGCATCTTCCACAACCCCAGCATCAACAACACAGGCCCCCACAGCAACAAGTCAAACACCGGCGGGAACGAGTCAGGCACCGGCAGAAACAACCAAAGCCCCAGCCGCGACAACTCAGGGACCTGCCAAAACCATCAAACTATCTTACACCATGCCCAAAGGCAGTGCCATTTCAAAAGGTTACGAATGGTTTGCAGCCGAATTCCCCAAGCGTTCCAACGGCCGCTACAAGGTCGAGACCTATCCCAGCTCCAGCCTGGTTGGCATCGCAGTAGCACTTGATTCAGTTAAAAAGGGCGTATCAGAAATCGTCATGACCTCCACCGGCGCCAATCCCAGTGCCTTGCCCCTGAGCCTGGTGGCGGAACTTCCTACACTTGGGTTCTCCGGCGATTCGGTTGAAACATATAAAGCTGCATATCAGGCGGCCTGGGATTTGTATAACAATGTCCCTGAAATAGCCAATGAGTATAAAGATGTACATGTTCTCTGGCGTTATCCGGTCGATCCTTTTAACCTGGTAAGCAAGAAGAAAGAAGTACACAAGGCCTCTGATTTTGCCGGCATGAAGATCGGCGGCTCCGGGCACTCAATGGAAATCGTTACAGCCAACGGCGGCGCCAAGATTCAGCAGGTACCTCCGGAATCATACCTTAACCTGGACAAAGGCGTTACGGATGGCGCTCTAATCACCTTCTCACAGATCATGGCCTACAAAATCGGCGAAATTTGCGACTATTTTTATGCTCAGAACTTCGGTAGTGGACAACTGTTAATCCTCATGAACAAGGGTTTCTGGGAGTCAATGCCGGCTGAGGATCAAAAAATATTGTCTGATTGCTGGGCTGAAAGCACAGTCGTTTCAGCTGAAGGCGCTATTGCCGACGTGCTGAAAGGCAAAGAGTACGTTAAAGGCCTGGGCAAAACAATCACCGAACCCACAGAAGAAGAAAAGGCCGGATGGGCAGAAGCCGCATCAGCCTCATTCAACAAATGGAAGGCAGACTGCATAGCACAGGGCGTACCCAGTGAAACAGTTGACAAAGTATTGAATGAATGGAAAGCCCTGTTAGACAAGTACCGCAAATAATAGAATAACCTGAATAATCCAAAATCAATATTACCGGAGCCTCACAAGAAAAGGGGCTCCGGTTTTGTTTAATGAACGAGTTGCACCGGAGATAGCAGTTGTATTATTCTTTTTGTTATATGGATATTCCGACAGAAAGATGGTACGAGGCAATATTTGCACGCAGGTCACGCCGGAATTTTGATCCGGAGCGGCAAGTAGAAAAGGCATCTCTGGCAGCAATAGAAAAGGTATGCCTTGAATTCCGGCCTTTTGCTTGTGCGCGCACCTGCCTGATAAACAAGCCGGGCATAGATGTATTCAAAGGCATTGCTGGCAGTTACGGCAAGGTCAAAGGATCAGCGGCCTTTATCGCTATGATAGGGGACATGAATGCTCAGGAAGTACAGGAAGCTGTTGGTTATACGGGTGAGGGTGTCATCCTGGAAGCGGCTGCCCTGGGACTTGATACATGCTGGGTCGGGGGTTTATTCAGCAAGGAAAATACGGTAAAACTGATCAAAATAGCGGACAATGAGCGCGTATTAGCTGTGAGTCCTCTAGGTTATGCCCGTGAAAACATCTCTTTTCAGGAGAAAGTGATGATCGGTTTCGGCAGGACACATCAAAGACTGCCGCTTTCAAAACTGGTAACTGGGCAGCTGGAATATGAACCGGCGGACTGGCAAAAGGCTGCTTTGGAAGCCGCCCGTCAGGCTCCTTCAGCCGTCAACCGCCAGCCCTGGCGTTTCAACCTCAGGAACGCCGGGGTTATGGTATCAATCCGCACACCTGGACAAGAATCCGGTATTTCAAAACGGCTGGACTGCGGCATTGCAATGCTTCATCTGGAAACAGCAGCCCTGGCCCATGGTGTTAGCGGCTACTGGAAGTATTTACCTTCTCCCGATGTCGCCAGGTTTGAAATCTTGAACAAAATGCAATCTTGAGATCAATCAAGATTCGACAGGATATTTTTTGTCCAAAGTCGGGCCCGTTCTATTCTGGCGGTATCAGGCATGCCGATAGTGGCGGGACGCATCTTTGCCCAGTTCACCAGATCTTCATTACTGCTTTTCAGCATAATATCAGCGATTTGCTGTCCCAGTTCACCCTGGCAATTGAAAACACCTCGTAACACAGTCCCTTCAGCCGCTTGCCGGCATTTATCCAGCCACTGCTTGACATCACTCATATCTTCTGCGGCAGAATGAGTAACAAAAAGCGCTACTGATTTACCTTTAGCTTTGTCAGCCAGGAAATTTACGGCTTCGGGGGGAGGCCCGAACCTTAAGATGGGGAAACCCAAAAAGATCAGGTCGTATCCCTCAAGCTTTTCCGTTTTATCCATTTCCCTGATTTCTTTTCTGCCGGGTATTTGATCAAAAATAGCCCGGGCGACTTTGGCCGTGTTGCCTGTCTGGGACATATAAACCACAAGTGTATTCATATTTGCTGTATCCCTCCTGTTATTCGTTATGAGTATTGTAACGGATGCTTTTCCTGCTGTTATCCGTCATCTGAAGGGATTTATACCCGGATAAAAGGTCAGTCTGCAACAGTCCGGTCGACCAGGTATATGTGCGCAGCCATAATAGTATACCGTCTTGAACAAGCAGGGAAGGTGACAGCAGGCTTTTTTCAGTCACTTACCCAGAGATGAATCCAACAGCTTAGAGCGATTAAGCCCACACTTATGAAAAATAAAAGGAATCTGGTATGTTTTTTGACAGCGACACCCAAAATGGGTTTTAATATTAATCAACAATAATATTTATGATGTAATACAATTAGTACATATTATTGAACAGTAAATAACAGTCTCCTCCAAAGAAACGGCGGTACAATCCATTGAATAATGAGACTCTGAAAAGAGAGGTACACTGTTTGGTAAAAAATATGTATGTATTAGTACATATATTTGTTCCTCGCAAGGAATTATTGCCATACAACCACAACATTGTTGATGTATTATTTCCCGTTTTATCATCCTGCACGAGAATATTGTCCCCGCATTTCATTTTACCTGCCTTAAATCCGGATACTGGTATTCCATAGTAGCGTTAAAGGAGATAACAATGGAAAAGAATGAATTTTTCAAAGGTACTTTGTCCGTATTGCTGGCAATCGCTGTTCTGCTGGCAATGGTCCCTTCACTCGTTATGCCGTCTACAGCAGCAGCAGTGGCTGCGAACGGTACTACCTGTTTGACTATTAAAAAAGTGGCATCTGATGGAACGACTGTTCTGGCTGAGAGAACGGAGACTTACCAGTGGCTGGCTGATCCTTTAAATATCCCGGTGATGGGAGACGGAACGACGCACTACTATCACCAGGGGCCGGTTTTCTTTGATGACCCGGATGAAGAGATCGAACAGACGCTACGCTGGAACCAGGCAGAAGACACCAATGTTCAGGAAAAGGATATGGGAGCTATAAAAGGATCAAATATCAAAGACCTGTGTGAACTGGTTGGAGGCATGGCGGAAGGAGACACGATCAAGGTTAAAGCATCTGATGGTAACAACAGGACTTTTGCCTACAAAAATGTATACCAGTACTCGGAGCGTGAAGGTCCAATGGTAATTACCTGGTATAAAGATGGCGAATATCCGGACACCGGCTATAGTGACGGCATGCGGCTGGTCTGGTTTGCCGATGACTCAATCAACCCCTGGGGTATCCATGCCTTCGGCAACTGGGACTGGCACGAGGCGGCTGACCCGGAGCACTGGTATTATTACGGCAACGGAGGTGAAAACTATCCCACCACAACCGGGCTCTCGATATACAATGTATCGGAGTTGATAATCAACAGCAACGTGCCGCCTCCCGCTATATTATATGAAGGAACGGTGGAGCTGACGCCCGGTGAGACCTTCCCGGTGACCGCCTATAACTCGCAGATAC
>CAYLVC010000102.1:0-9406 GCA_964387005.1 uncultured Dehalococcoidales bacterium
GCGGAAAGGCCGATGTTACCCGGTGACTGGGCCGGGGCTCCCGCTCCCCCTCCCCCTCCGGATGATGCCGGATAAGTAGCAGGGGCTGCCATAGTAGTGGTAGGATAGGCCATGGATGGCGCTGATGTAGCCGCCGGGGGACGGTATGACGGGGCCGGAGCGGTAGCGGTGAATGCGGGTTGGGTATACTGGGGAACAGCAGGCGCAGTCTGCGGCATAGTTGTGGAGGCAGCGGAACCACAGCCGCTTAAGACCAGCATTCCAACCAGAAACAAAGCCAGGACTGTAACCGTCAATCTTTTCATCGGGGTCCTCCTTCGGTTGTTTTTCTCTTTGATGATATATACGTTGAAGGGGAAAAAGTATTACAACCCCGAATCAAGGTTCATTGTTCTTAAGTGATAAACTGAATTCCCAGGGCCCGGCCCAGCCGGCTATGCTATCGATGACAATGGTCAGTTTTTCAATCTCAGCCATATTTGCGGCCGGTATGGTCCAGGTGTGTTTCATGCCGTCAGCATAGTATTCCACGAAGGATGGCCCGGTGTTTTCAAACCAGCTGCCGTCCAATGAATACCTGGCCTGTGTTTTGTAATCCAGGGTGGTCGACAAACCATAGGAATAATCCTTTAAAACATAGTCCGGCGGGGGGCTGATAAAGCCCGTTGCCAGGATGGCCCCGGTCTCGATCTCTATCTGACTGAGGGTGATCGTGATGCCGTTGACAGTCTTTGCCTGCCCGGATAATTCAATGACTCTCCTGTTATCGAAGGCGGAAGACGGCAGTATCTGGAAATACACGGGATGGGACAGAGCAAGCGAGACGGAAACGCCCTGGTGATAGACCTCCTCAAGTTCAATGTAATAGCTCCCCGGTGAGACATGACGTCCTTTATCATCCGTCTGGTCCCAGGTTATAGCGTAGACACCGGTCTGGCCCGGGGCTATCCGTGATTCAAGACTGCCGGCGTTGATGGTATAAACAGGCTGTTGGGAATCAACCGACATCAGGCTGACGGATGGAGGATAGTTCTCCAGTACAACGGTTTGAGAAGAGATATTCTTCAGCTCAATCTGGATATTGACCTGCTCTCCGGGCAAATAAGCCGGTTTATCCGTAACAGCGCTGGAGCGGAGATAATAGTCTTTCCCTTCAGCCGGCAGGGTGGTGGCAGGTTGTGTAGTAGTTGCCGCAGGCAAAGTGGTCGCAGGTAATGGTGTTGAAGGTACTGCGGTCGCAGTGGCTGCGACCGTGGTCTGTGCCGGCCGGGTGGTTGCAGCAGGTGTAGTGGCCGGACCGCTCCAGCTAACCGGGGGAGTGGGTCCGGGCGCCTGGACCATTGATGTTGGCGCCGGCCTGAAGACCGCTGCCCACAATATGCCGCCGATGATGAATACCACCGCCAGCACGGCGATTGCCTGGAAGGCGGGTGTATGGGGCATCAGTCTTTGAAACCAGTTTTGCCATGCGCGCCGGGACTCCTCCTTTTCCGCCAGTTTCTGAAGCAGCCCGGCCTTGAGTGCCGAGGCGTACTGTGGGGATGGGGCGGAGCGCAAATCGATCATTTTTTGGGCGAACTCCAGCGCAGAGAGGCAGTCGTCATTCATTGACGGGTCGCGGCTGACTTCCTTTCCTGCCAGCAAACGGTCGATTTGCTCGGAAAACAGTTTTTCTACATCAAACTCCCTGCCCATTGTTCCTCCCCCTGAAGTTATCCCTGAGCTTGCGGACGGCCCGGAAAACGATGATCCCGACATTGGACTCTGAAAGTGCCAGGGTTTTAGCAATTTGCCGGTTGGTCATTTCGGCGCCGAACTTAAGCGATATAATTTCCTGTTCAACCTGTGACAGCTGAGCCAAACATCTGTTAAGCATCTTTATATCCTCCGCTTTATCCAGCTCCTCTTCGGGCGAGTCGCCTGAAGGCAGGTAAGGGGCCGGGTCTTCCAGCGGTACCGTCTGCTGCTTCTGGTTTTTACGGTAATGATCGGTCAGGGTATTGCGGGCAATGGTGAATATCCAGGTCGAGAAGCTGGCCCTGTCCGACTGATAGCTTTTAAAGTTGGTGAGGGCTTTTTCAAAAACGACGGACGTAATATCCTCTGCCAGGTGCCTGTCCGTGATGCGGTAGCTGACGTAGCGGAAGACTTTAGGCAGATATTCCGTATAAAAAACAGCAAAGACCTCAGCAGCGCTGCTGCCGATCTTTTCTACCATCTGCGTCTGGGTGAGTATAATCAGCAATCCGGACCTCGATATTATTCTTGTCCTGTTAATTATACGCAAAAATGGGGGAAGTATTACAATCCTTTTTCATTTTCCGGACTTTTATATCACATTCAATGTATTTGTGCTACAATAATAACCTTGTGACTACTAATAAGGAATTGCAGTACTGGGTGGGCTTTAGCTTGATCCCCGGAATCGGGCGGGTCAAGCTGTCCCAGCTTGAAAGCCATTTCGGCACTCTGGAGAAGGCCTGGAAGGCCGGACCTGCTGATTTGCGCCAGACCGGGCTGGAGCGAAACGTGGTGAAGGCCATTGAGACCCTGCGCCCGCAGATAGACCTGGACGGGGAGATGGAGAAACTGGCCAAGCAGGGAGTTAAAGCCCTCACCTGCCATGACGACCTTTATCCTGCCAGGCTGAAAGAAATCTATGACTACCCGCCTGTTATTTATGTTAAAGGCGAGCTGACCACCCAGGACGAGTGGTGTATCGCGGTGGTCGGGACACGCCGGGCGACGGTTTACGGCCGCCAGGTTACGGAAGAAATAGTGGCGGACCTGGTCCGTAACAAAATTACCGTGGTCAGCGGCCTGGCGCGGGGCATCGACACCGTTGCTCACCGCAGTACCCTGGAAGCCGGCGGCAGGACAATCGGGGTATTTGGCTGCGGGCCGGACGTGATTTATCCCGCTGAAAACGCTTCTCTGGCTAAAAGTATGGTGGAGCATGGGGCTATTATCAGTGAATATCCCCTGGGTACCAGGCCCCGTCCGGACAATTTTCCCAGGCGTAACCGGATAATGAGCGGCATGAGCCTGGGGGTCCTGGTGATTGAAGCTAACCAAAGCAGCGGCGCCATTATCACCGCTCATATGGCGCTGGAACAAAACCGTGAGGTTTTCGCTGTTCCCGGGAGCATTCTTTCTCCCATGAGCCGCGGGACCAATACACTGATTAAAGAGGGTGCCAAGCTGGTGCAGAGCTGCAATGATATCCTGGAGGAGCTGAACCTGACAGCCAGCGTGCACCAGATGGAAATGAAGGAGATTATCCCGACTTCCGAGACGGAGGCACTCCTCATCAAGCACTTAACTGCGGAACCGGTCCATATTGATGAAATCTGCCGCGCCAGCGGACTGCCTGTATCCACAGTCAGCAGTAATCTGGCTATAATGGAGTTAAAGGGGCTGGTCCGCCAGGTCAGCACCATGAGTTTCGTGCTGGCCCGTGAAAATAGACAGGAGTTTAACGTAAAGGTAAAAGTAGAATAAAACATTATGAAAGATAAAGTTGTAATTGTTGAATCACCGGCTAAAGCCAGGACACTTGAGAAAATACTGGGCAAGGGCTATAGCCTGAAGGCTTCCCTGGGGCATATACGGGACCTGCCCAAGAGTCAAATCGGGGTAGACGTTGAAAACGGCTTTCTTCCCCGCTATGTTGTGCCTACGGACAAGAAAAAACTGGTAACGGAGCTGAAAACGGCTGTAAAAAATGCTTCGGCCGTTTTCCTGGCAACCGATCCTGACCGGGAAGGTGAAGCCATATCCTGGCATCTTTCGGAGGTGATAGACGGCCATGATACCAGCATTCCTTACCGCAGGGTTGTTTTTCACGAAATCACCGAGGAGGCTATTCATGAGGCCTTTAAACATCCCCGCGAGATTGATATGCAAATGGTTAACGCTCAGCAGGCCCGCCGGGTCCTGGACAGGCTGGTAGGCTATAAAATCAGCCCTCTCCTCTGGAGAAAGGTCAAACGCGGCCTTTCAGCCGGCAGGGTCCAGTCGGTGGCGGTGCGGATTATCGTCGAGCGGGAAAGAGAAATCCAGGGTTTTGTTCCGGTTGAATACTGGAGCATTGAGGCCGAACTGAAAAAAAGCAGCGAAACCGGAGCCAAAGCCTCATTCAAGGCTGGGCTGGTAGGACTGCTGGACGGCACCAAAATTGAAATTCACAATGAGGCCGAAGCCGGAAAATTGAAGGGTGACCTGGAGAAGTCCGAGTATCACGTCCATAAAGTCACAACCAAACAGGTCTCCCGCGCCCCGGCCCCGCCATTTATTACCAGTACCCTCCAGCAGGAAGCCTGGAGACACCTGCGCTTCTCAGCCAGCCGTACGATGGCTATCGCCCAGCAGTTGTATGAGGGTTTGCCCCTGGGTGCGGAAGGCAATGTGGGTCTTATTACCTATATGCGTACCGATTCCACCCACATCGCCAACTCGGCTCTAAACGAGACCCGTGAATATATTCATCAGAAATTCGGTGAAAGCTATCTCCCGGCTAAACCGCGCGTCTTTACCAAAACAGCCAAAAACGCCCAGGAAGCGCACGAAGCCATCCGTCCCACCCGTTCCGGCAGGGAGCCGGGAATGGTCAGACAGTATCTCAA
Source organism: uncultured Dehalococcoidales bacterium (assembly GCA_964387005.1). Taxonomy (GTDB): domain Bacteria; phylum Chloroflexota; class Dehalococcoidia; order Dehalococcoidales; family UBA3254; genus CAYLVC01. The sequence continues at coordinate 4,626 of CAYLVC010000102.1, forward strand.
TGATGCCCAGTATAAACTTTATGAGCTGATATGGAAACGCATGGTGGCCAGCCAGATGGCCAATGCCCTGTTCGAGAATACCCAGGTGGATATCGATGCCCGCTGTCCTAAACCCCGCATCAGTTATCTGTTTCGTACCAGTAGCACCCGGATGGAATTTGCCGGTTTCACCACCCTGTATATTGAAGGCCGTGATGAAGATGAGAAAGAGGACGAAAAGGAATTTGCTCTGCCCAGCCTTTTGAAAGGGGACCTTCTGGCTTTGCTCAAACTGCTGGCCGAACAGCATTTTACCCAGCCGCCCCCCCGCTATACTGAAGCCACACTGGTCAAGGCGCTGGAACAGAAAGGGATCGGCCGTCCCAGTACCTATGCTCCTATTCTTTCCACTATCCAGGACAGGGAATACGTTACTAAAACCAAGGGTATATTCCAGCCCACAGAGCTGGGGTTTGTGGTCAATGATCTGCTTACCCAGAGCTTCCCCGGCCTGATGAATATCGAATTTACCGCCCGCATGGAAGAAGAGCTGGATGAAATAGCCCGTGATAACAAAGACTGGGTTAATGTGGTTAAAGAGTTTTATTCTCCGCTGGAAAAAGACCTGGAACATGCCCAGGAGAATGTGGAAAGAGTCAAGCTCAGTGAAGAAATAACCGATGAAAAATGTCCTAAATGCGGCAAACCCATGGCTGTCAAGAGCGGGCGTTTTGGAAAATTCCTGGCCTGTACCGGTTATCCGGATTGTAAAAGTACCAAGCCTTTCCAGATCAAGACGGGCGCAAAATGCCCCGAATGCGGGAAGGAACTGGTGCAGCGGATCAGCAAAAAGAAGAAACGTTTTTACGGCTGCAGCGGATACCCCGATTGTACCTTTGCCACTTTCATGCAACCCGTGCCCAAACCCTGTCCGGAATGCGGTGGGTTGATGGTAGAGCAAAAGAACAAAATGGTAAAATGTACCAAGTGCACGCACAAAGAAAAGATTGAAGAGGAAAAAACGGCAGAAACAGCCTGATATAGATCAAAGTGCTAGAAGTCTTTAACCGTTACCTGGACTATTTAAGAGCGGAATGCAACGCCTCCGTTTATACCCTGCGCAACTATGAGACCGATCTGAGGGGAACATTCAAAAGAGGCAGCGGAAAAGGCTTCTTCCAATTCCTGGTTCAAAACAAGATTACCGATTTCAGAGACGTCAACAAACAGACAATCCGTGATTACCTGGCCTGGCTGGTAGACCAGCATATCGACAAGTCCAGCCTCTCACGCAAATTATCCGCTATCCGTTCTTTTTACCGCTACCTGCTGCGTGAGGGGATTATTGCAGAATGCCCCATCCCGTTAAGTTCCAGCGGACGCAGAGGAGAGCGCTCAGCGCTTTCTCCCAAACAGGAAAAGAAGCTGCCTGTATTTCTTACCCGTGAAGAGATGCTGCAAATGCTGTCCCTGCCCGACACCTCCAGTGCTGAAGGCCTGCGTGACCGGGCAGTGCTGGAACTGCTCTATGCCGCCGGGCTGCGTGTCAGTGAGCTGTGGCAGATGGATACCGGCAGCCTGGACCTGGATACCCGGGAAATAAGGGTTACAGGAAAAGGTTCCAAGGAACGCATGGTGCTGATGGGCATTCCGGCAGCCGAAGCCCTGAAAGAATACATCCGCAGTGGAAGGCCCAGGTTGTCCCCCGGCGCCGGACAAAATGCCGTATTCCTGAATAAACAGGGAAAACGACTGACCATGAGGGGCATCCAGAAAGTTGTTAAACGCTATTCCAGGGTGCAGGGACTGGAAAAGGATGTTCATCCCCATGTCCTGCGACATACCTTTGCCACTCATATGCTGGATGGGGGGGCGGACCTGCGGGTAGTGCAGGAACTGCTGGGACACGCCGATCTCTCCTCCACCCAGATTTATACCCACGTAACAAAACAGCAGGCCAGAAAAGTATACCTGGCAGCCCATCCCCTGGCCCGGGAAAAGGATGATGCAGATGGAAATTAAGAAAAGAATCGATGCCCTCCGCAGCCGGATGTCCGCCGGGGAGGCTGAGGCGTTCTGGGTCTCGCAGCCGGACAACCTGTTTTACCTTTCGGGCTGCGAGGGACTGGAAGGCTATCTGCTGATAACGCAGGAAAAAGCCGTGATAATTACCGATTTCCGCTATGTCGAACAGGCTGAAAGGCAGTCGCCGGGATTCGAGATATTCCAGATCAAGGGCAGGATGGCGGAATGGCTCCCCGTGTTATTTCAATCTGGTGGTTTTAAAAAACTGGGCTTCGAAAGCGGGCACCTCTCTTTTGCCTCATATCAGACGCTCAGCGATATTATCAGGAATAACTCCTTACCGGTTGAGTTTGTTCCCCTGGACGGCTGGATCGAGTCTGTCAGGATGATCAAAGAGAAAGAGGAAATCGATTTCATTGTAAGAGCCGCCGAAATCACGGGGGCAGCCCTGGAACACGTCGAACGTGTTCTGCGTCCGGGCATCAGCGAAAAAGCCCTGGCCTGGGAGATAGAAAGGTTCATGCGGGACAACGGCAGCCAGTCCGTGCCCTTTGATCTGATCGTGGCAGCCGGTCCCAATTCGGCTTTGCCCCACGCCCGGCCGTCCGACTATATTATCCAGGCCGGAGAGCCCATCGTGGTCGATATCGGTTCCAGGTACCGCAACTACGGCAGCGATATGACGCGCACCTTTTATATCGGTGAGCAGGATGAGACCTTCAAAAAGGTCTATTCCACCGTCCTGGATGCCCAGATGACGGCTATTGCCGGGATCAAGGGCGGAATGACCGGCAGCCAGGCCGATGCTATTGCCAGGGAGGTCATCAGCCGGGCGGGATATCCTGAAGCCTTCGGGCACAGCCTGGGACACGGCATCGGACTGGTCACCCATGAAAATCCCAGGGTCGGTCCCAACTCTACCGATGTACTGGGAGAGGGTATGGTTTTTACCGTCGAACCGGGAATCTACATCAGCGGTTGGGGCGGCGTACGCATCGAAGATGACGTGGTAGTCGAAAATAATTCGCTCAGGGTCATTTCATTCGCCCGGAAATAGCTTTTTCCGGCAGAAAGATCCCCTGAGGAGCACAAAGAGGGGAAATTTGTTTAAAGCCGATTTTCATATCCATTCCAGGTATTCCATGGATAGCAGCACTACCCTGGACCAGATTATCCGGGCCTGCCTGCGCAAGAAGATCAACTGCATCGCTATTGCCGATCATGGGGCCATTGAAGGAGCTCTCCAGCTTCAGAAAATCGCCCCTTTTTATGTTATCGTGGCTGAAGAGATACTCACCACCCGGGGTGAAATCATGGGCATGTTCCTACATGAACTGGTGCCCAGCGGACTGTCGATTGATGAAAGCATCCGGCGGATCAAGGAGCAGGGCGGTCTGTTCTGTGCCCAGCATCCCTTCGACAAAGTGCGCAAGGATGCGCTGAAGGCCGAGGTAATGGATGAAATAGTTGACCGGATTGATCTGGTCGAGGTCTTTAATTCCCGCAGTCCCCTGCTGAGCAGCTCAAACCAGGCCCGTGAATTTGCTGAAAAACACGATAAACCGGGTTCTGCCGGCAGCGACGCCCATGCCGCCTTTGAGATCGGCAATGCCTACGTTGAAATGCCGGAATTCAAGGGAAAAGAAGATTTCCTGGCTGCGCTGGCCCAGGGCAAAATTACCGGCCACCGCGCCAATATGCTGACGCACCTCAACAGCCTCAAAGCCAGGCTGACCAAAAAATGGATTTTTAGAAAAGGGGGACCCCGGGATGTCAATTTACAACAGGAACATTAACTCGATAATCGCCCGGACTTTTGAAGTAGAAAACGAGGGCAAAGGCAAGCTCACGCCGTTGGAAGACGCCATCCGGCTCTATGTCAAGCCCGGTATGAACCTGCATCTGGCCTGCGGGCTGAGCGGACCCAGCGCCGCCATTTGCTCGATTATCCGCCGGTTCTGGGGCCAGGACCCGCAATTCGTTCTGATCCAGAGCATCCTGGCGGGACATGTCGCCAACCTTATTCACGGCAAGCTGGCCAGGAAACTGATATTCACCGTCAGCGCCGGTTCGGGACGTTCCCGGAAGGAAATCCAGAAGGCCTTCGCCGAAAAGAGCATTGAGTTCGAAAACTGGACGCTCTGTTCATTACAGCAAAGACTGATGGCCGGGGCACTGGGAGTCAGCTTTATGCCCACCCGCTCGGTCATTGGCAGCAGTATGGCCGTGGATAACAAGGATACCTTCAGAGAGATCGCCGATCCCTTTGGCGGAGAAGCGGGAGTGGGTATAGTCAAAGCCCTCAACCCCGATCTGTCCATTGTCCACGGCTGTGTGGCGGACGTTTTCGGCAATACCATTATGCCGGCGCCCTGGGGTGATGATACCTGGGGGCCGCTGGCCAGCACCGGCGGGGTAATTGTGACGGTGGAAAAAATCGTTCCCACCTCTTATATCCGCAGGTATGCCGCCCTGGTTAAAATTCCGGGTCATATCGTTAAAGCGGTCTGCGTTGCGCCCCTGGGGGTGCATCCCTTCGCCCTTTCCAACCCCGGTTTGAGCGATTTCGAGACCTACGGCAGCGACGGCGAGTTCTCCATGAATATGCAGGCTGCCTCCGAAGACCCCGAAAAGCACCAGGCCTGGATCAAAGAATGGATTCTGGACTGCTCTTCCCATGAGGACTACCTGAAAAAACTGGGCGGCAGAAAGGTCAACACACTCCGCGGCATGGCTACGCGGGACTTGATGGACTATGAATATTCCTTCCCCTCCCC
>CAYLVC010000103.1:0-7744 GCA_964387005.1 uncultured Dehalococcoidales bacterium
TCATGAAAGCAGGGTATTTTAAGCGTAATGGATACAGAGCAAAAAAATAAACAAAAAGAACCTGAAAAAACTGCGCGGGACTGGATAGCCGAGGGTGACGCCTTCTATAAAGCCCGTCAATACAAAGACGCCCTGGCCGCCTACAGCAAGGCGGTTGAAACGCTGCCGGACAACGCGCTGGCCTGGCACAATCATGCCCAGTCCCTGGTCATGTGTCTCAAATACCCCGAGTCGGTGGTAAGCTGCGCCAAAGCGCTGGAGTTGAACCCCAAAAATGCCGCCACCTGGTTTCTCAAGAGCTTCGCCCACGGTGTTATGGGACAGTACCAGGAAGCCCTGGACAGCTGCACCAGGGGACTTGAAATCGATCCCAGCAACAAGATGGTCTGGTGCACGCGGGGACAGTACCTCTACGCCCTGGGCAAACTCGAAGAAGCCCTGGAAAGCTTCGGCACCGCCCTTAAGATGAGCCCAGACAGTGAGTATTTCAAAGAGGTCAACGAAAAAGTCAAGAAATGGCTTCAGCGGGATGGCCAGAGCCAGGAGACGGCCAACCGGATCATCGCCTTTTTACAAAAGGGCGGATTCCAGGATGCCCTGACCAGCTATAAAGAGTCTCTTAAAGTCGACCCCAGGAGTGTCAGCAAGACCTTTGAAAAAGACTATGCACTGGCGCACCTGGTCAACCCCGAAAAAATGCTGAAAGATCTCGAAAAGACCAGGATCAACGACCAGCCCCAGATAGTGCTGGAAATCGCTCAGAAAGAGTTCGAGTTCAGTCGCGAGACCTGGGTGGAAATTACCCTCTCCAACCGGGGAAAAACCCCGGCCAGAGATATTACACTGGCATTTTGCTCGGATGTCGTGGTCAAGCAACTGGACATCTCGCCTGAAATGCTGCAAAGGATGAAACTGGGCGATAAGACCGCCAACCTTGATATAATACCTGAACTGGCGGCAGGCAACCAGGTAAAAAAACTCATCTCCCTCACTCCCGCCAGGCTGGGCCAGGTCGATCTGGAGGTGCAGGTCAACTATACCGACAGCTGGGGAGCAAAACAAACCAGGCCCACGGTTTGCTGGATCTCCGTTTTTAAACCCGGGGGACAGCTTCCTGCTATACCCGGATATAAACTTACCTGGAGATTGAGCACCAGCGAATCAGCCAACATCTATGTTGCTCAGCGGACATCCGATTCCCTGAAAGCTGTCATCAAAATACCCCAGTTTTCCCCCGACCAAACAGCCCTGATATCCGAATTCATGAACGAAATAAAACAGGTCAGCAAACTCAGCCATCCCAACATCCTCAGAATTTTCCAATCCGGTGAAAACCCCTCTCCCTGGTTTGCCATGGAATACCTTTCCAGGGGTTCACTGACCCGCAGAATCGGCAGAATGAGCGTAATAGAGTCCCTTCAGGTGGCCATAAAACTGGCTGATGCGCTTTCCAGCGCCAAAGCTTTCCGTATAATGCACCGCTGCATAACCCCGGATAATGTCCTTTTCGACGAGAAAGACAATCCCCGCTTAATCAACTGGCGTATAGGCGCCATCACCCAGAAATTGCATAAAAACAGCTCTATCGACGAAAATGTCAACGCCTACTATCCTCCTGAGAAAGCAACCAGCGGACTGGGTGGTTCTGACTGGTACTCGGATGTGTACCAGTACGGGGTACTCCTTTATGAGATGCTGACCGGAAAGGCGCCTTTCGAGGGAAAAGGTCAGGAAATCATCAACAAAATTCTTAAAGAAAAGCCTCCCGCTCCTTCCACACTTAATGAAGATGTGGACAAAGACCTGGATTCCCTGGTAATGTCCTGCCTGGCTAAAAACAAAAAGGAACGCTATCAAAACATCTCCAATATGAAGAACGACCTCATTCGCATCCTGAACAATACCAAAAACCGCAAAGTAGGATCACCCCAATAGCTTCAGGCTGCAAGTACCGGGCTTCGAGCGGCCTTCATCCCGTCATTACACTCACAGCTATAAAATGGAGCCACGGTTTTTATCAACTATCGACAAAATTTTGTCATGTTGATGTATATTACAAAGAAGAGTAGGGGCGACCCTCGCGGTCGCCCAATTACCCGAATACCAAACGCTCTTTCAGTTCAATCGCGCAGGGTGGGTTAAACCACTTTCTCTCGAAACCTATAACTTACAACTTAAAACCTACAACCCTCCCTTTCCCGAAACAACTATTTACTCCATCTCCCGGCTGGTATATGATAAAGGAAGTGTCCACTCTCATCTTTTAAGGAAAACCAGCATGAAAGCAGAGATCATTGCCAGCGGGACCGAACTGCTGCTGGGTGAGGTGGCGGATACCAACACCGCCTTCATCGCTCATGAGCTCGCTATCCTGGGTATAGACCTGTATTATGTCTCCATAGTTGGTGACAACTACGAAAGATTCACGGAAGTACTGAAACAGTCCCTTCAGCGTTCGGAGATCGTCATCATCACCGGCGGGCTGGGACCTACCAGTGGTGATATTACCCGTGAAGTCATTGCCGGTACAATGAATGAAAAGATGGAAGTCGACCCTGTCCAAAAACAACGTATCGTGGATTTTTTTGAACGAATGCACCTGCAAATCACTGAAAACAACTTCAAACAGGCAGCTGTTATCCCCTCCGCCGTAGCCATATCCAATCCCCTGGGCACCGCCCCGGGGTGGTGGGTGGAAAAAGAGGGAAAAACAATTATCTCACTCCCTGGCCCCCCGGGCGAAATGCAGCCCATGTGGAAAAGCGCCGTTTATTCCCGTCTGGAACAGAAGGGAGAAGCCGTTATACTGTCCCGCACGCTTAAGACCTGGGGACTTTCCGAGGCCTTGATCGACCAGATGGTAGGCCCCTATATGGCATTGCCCAATCCCACCCTGGCCCTCTATGCCAAGTCAGACGGCATACAGCTCCGCATCACCGCAAAATCAGACAACCGCTTGCATGCCGGCGAACTGATCCGAAAGCGTGAGTCTGAAATACGCCGGATACTGGGGGACAATATCTGGGGCGCCGACAGAGATGTACTGGAAGAAGTTATCAGCCGGCTGCTGATTGACAGAAATCTGACCCTGGCGTCAGCGGAGTCTTTTACCGGCGGTTTTCTCTCCTATTCCCTCTGCTCTACCCCGGACAGCGGCAGGTTTTTTAAAGGCGGACTGACCGTCCAGAATGAGGATAACAGGCTTGCTCTCGGCATCATCCAGCGGATGGGTGAAAAAGCCAGCGAATCCTCGGCCTCCCGAATGGCGGATATTGCCCGCAGAAATTACAATTCCGATATCGGCATCGGCATAGACGGCTGTCTGGAAAACGGTCCGGATATCGTAACCTGCAAGGCCTACATTGCTCTCAGCCTGGAGAAGGGCGGAAAGTGCATAACCCAGACCTACCCCGGAAGACCGCTGCTGCTGGTCAGAAGATCGGTCATGCATGCCCTTTTTGCCTTGAGAAAAGTACTGCTGGAATGTTAGTCCGCCGTCATTTTCCCGCTCGTTGAGGCACCGGACCAGCAGATCTCAAAGCATCTTTGCAGAAATAGCTTTCCACTTTTTTGCAAAGACAGGGTATTTCAGTGTATACTTAAGACGTTTTGGTTTAGGTGTCAATCAGCCGGGTTTGATTTTCAGGCGGATGCCCTGAACCGGGACAAATTCGTATCAGGAGGTCCTCCCAGGTGGATTTAAAGGATAAATCTCTCGTTTGTTTTGATTGCGGCGCTACTTATATTTTCAGTGTTGACGAACAGCAGGCCTTTCAGGCCAAGGGGCATAATCATCCGCCCAAGCGCTGTCCTGCCTGCCGGGCCAAGAGAGCCGCCCGCAAACCTGAACATAACCCGGATAGGGAAAGATATACCACGCCCAGCTTCACCCCTGCTGCCCGCCAGATGTTCACGGTTACGTGCAGTGAATGCGGCAAGGAAACCCAGGTGCCCTTCGAACCCCGCGCCGGCAGACCGGTCTACTGCAGCGATTGTTACCGCAAGAGCCGCGCCACCAAATAAGCTGAGCTCCCATAAGTATAGAAAACAGATGGAATTAACTTGTTCCATCTGTTTTTATGTTTAATCCAGTCCGATTCTTTTGCCTGAGCCAACTTCAGGCGCTATACCGAAATTACGCCCTTTTCTCCACCTCTCCCTTGACGGGAGAGGATTAAGGTGAGGGTGTAACCTTTATCTGTAACCGGTGTACACGGACTAAACCACAAAATCATAGATTTGAGTGTAACCTGATATTCAAAGTATCTTTTATTTTTACAAAAACACCTTCGATGTTTTCCAACACATCGTTATTCCAGAATCTCAAAACCATATATCCACAGTTTTCCAGATACTTACTCCTGAATTCATCTTTTTCGATTTGAGGTGATTCATTATGTTGACCACCGTCTATCTCAACTATCAATTTGCACTCAAAACAGACAAAATCAACAATATATTTCCCCACAGCTTGCTGCCAGCGAAATTTTTTACCATCTACCTGTCTGTTTCTCAGATGCAACCATAGTTTTTCTTCGGCATCGGTTTGTCTCCGCCGTAAACCTCTGGATAAACCCACTGGTTTAGGTGTTTTCACACGTAAGGTAACCTATTGGATTTGCGAGTGAGGCGTCACGCCCATGGATTCGAAATGGCTTTGTATCTTGTATCTTGTTTTTTATTCCAGCCCGATTCTGTGCTTGGCTTCATCCAGGGTCTGCCTGGCAATAACCCTGGCCCGTTTTGCCCCATCCTCCAGCACTTCACGGATATATTCCGGTCTGGCGGCCAGCTCCGCCCGCTTCTGGCGGAAAGGTTCCAGCGTCCGGTTGATTTCGGCGGAAACCATGGCCTTGCATTCCACGCAGCCGATCTGCGCCGTCTTGCACCCGGCGGCAATACCCTCAACCTTCGAGGGATTGAAATACTGCTGAAAACGGAAAATATTACAGACATCCGGATGACCGGGGTCTTTGCGGTACACTCTGGCGGGATCGGTCACCGCCGTTTTGATTTTGGCATTGATTTCCTCTGCCGGAGCGGAAATCTCCAGGTGATTATTCAGAGATTTGCTCATCTTGTCCTTGCCGTCCAGACCAATAACCATCGGGAAAGAGGTCAATTTGGCTACAGGCTCAAGGAAAGTGGGCCCCAGTAGTGAATTGAAACGGCGTACAATTTCCCGCGCCAGTTCAAGGTGAGGCAACTGGTCCTCTCCTACCGGAACGACTTCAGCCTTGTAAAGAATAATGTCCGCCGTCTGAAGCACGGGGTAGCCGACCAGCCCGTAGTTGATATTGTCGGGCTGCTGCTTGGCCTTGTCCTTGAACGTCGGCACGCGCAAAAGCCAGCTCAGCGGTGTCACCATACTCAGACAAAGATGCAGCTCCGTTACCTCCGGCACATGGGACTGGACAAAAATTATGCTGCGTTCGGGATCGATTCCCGCCGCCAGCCAGTCCAGGGCCATTTCCTGGATATTATTCTGAAGCTGCGAGGTATCTGTCAGCGTCGTCAGGGCATGCCAGTCTACAATGCAGTAAACGCATTCATATTCGTCCTGGAGCTTAACATAGTTCTGAATGGCGCCCAGGTAGTTACCCAGGTGCAATTTGCCGGTGGGACGCGTCCCCGAAAACACTCGTTTCATCAATCGTTCCTTAACCTGTAATTTTTACCGGCCTGCTGCCGGACCGTCAGTTAATGTATTCCCTACATTTTTTCAGGCGCTTCGATTCCCATGAGATGCAGAGACCTGGCCAGGACAATTTCACTGGCTTTAACCAGCTTCAGCCGCGCCTTCGTTAAAGCCGCATCATCCGTGATAACCCGGCACTGTTTGTAAAAACTGTGAAAGACGTTGGCCAGCTCCTGGGCATAATAAGTCAGGTGATGAGGCTCCGAGGTCAGAGCAATCATTTCCACGATTTCGGACAGGCGCAGCATTTTGCGGATGAGTGTCAGCTCCGGTTCCGAGTTGAGCAGCGAGACATCCCCATTCCTGTAATCTATCCCCTTTTCTTCGGCCAAACGCAAAATGCTGGCAATGCGGGCATGAGCATATTGCACGTAGTAGACCGGATTTTCCTGTGACTGTTTTTTAGCCAGCTCCAGGTCAAAGTCCATCTGGCTGTCCGCCGACCTTGCCAGGAAGAAAAAGCGGCAGGCGTCCGCCCCCACTTCTTCAATTACCTCTTTTAAGGTAATCATATCGCCGCTGCGCTTGGAAAGGCGGACGATTTCGTTTCCCCGGCAGAGGGTAACCAGCTGATACAAAATTACATCCAGCCTGGAAGGATCCATACCCAGAGCGCTAACCACGGCTTTCATGCGGGAAACGTGCCCCTGGTGGTCGGCCCCCCAAATATCTATCACCCTGTCAAACTTCCTCCGGACAAATTTGTCGTAATGATAGGCGATATCGGAGGCAAAATAGGTGGGAGTGCCATCTCCCCGCACCACCACGTTGTCTTTGTCGTCACCCAGCGCAGTTGAAACAAACCAGGTGGCGCTCTCCCTTTCAGTGATATAGCCGCCCTTGTTTAACAAACCCATGACGTTCTCATAAAGATCCGGGTAGAGGCTCTGCTCGCTGAACCAGACATTAAAATCAACCCTCAGAGAAGACAGGTCGCTGCGGATGAGGGTCAGCATTTTTTCCAGGCCGATCCGTCCCAGCTTTTCCTGGCCTTCAGCTTCCGGCATCTTAAGGAAAATGTCCCCTTTTTCATTGACAATTTCCTTTGCCAGGTCGGTCACATACTGCCCCTGGTATCCATCCGCCGGCATCGGCACATCGATATTTAAAACCTGCTGGTAGCGGGCATAGAGGGAGCGGAAAAAGGTCTGCACCTGGTTGCCCGCATCGTTGATATAGTATTCCTGCTCGACTTCATAACCCGCTGCCGAAAGGACATTGGCCAGCGTGCTGCCCAGGATGGCGCCCCGCCCGTTCCCAACATGCAGCGGACCGGTGGGATTGGCGCTGACAAATTCCAGCTGGACCCGTTTCCCTTTGCCGCCGGTGATATTCCCGTACGTTTCTCCCGCGGCCAGGACAGCGTCCACCTGGCTGGTCAACCAGCCAGGCTTAAAGGTGAAATTGATAAAACCCGGAGGTGCGATCTCTATATCGACCACATGGGAACCGGTGTCCATCAGTTCTATCAGTTCCCTGGCAATAGCCATAGGGTTTGTCCTGGCTGCCCGCGCCAGTTTCAGAGGATAGCTTGAAGCGTAATCCCCGTGCTCGGCATTCTGCGGACGCTCGATGGCCGCCTCCGGCAGATTAACGGCCGGTATTTTCCCCGCTGCCCCGGCTGCACTTGCGGCTCCGGTCAATATTTCTATCAAATACTGCTTGGCTTCAATTATGCCTGTGATTTTTTCACTGTTTGCCAATCTTGCACCTTCCCTGGTTAGTTGTTGAACTCAATCCGGAACCTGGTCCGGAGTATAGCCCTGATATCTCTAAAAGCAAAATATCACGCCTGAATTATAGCATAAAGGGCGCAAAATGGTAATTTGAGGCACAAAAGCAAAAGGGGCCGAAGCCCCTTTTGCTTTTATTCCCGGAATATTCTCTTTATTACTTGATTGAGTAGGTTACCTGGACATTGAGCGAGATCTCGGTCTCACCCGCAGATATCGAGGTCTGTACTCCTCCGCCAGAAGCCGCAGAGTCCATCGCCTTATAGGCTACCGGATAGTTTACCGGGGTATAAGAACTCTCGGTCACATAGGT
>CAYLVC010000103.1:7754-9318 GCA_964387005.1 uncultured Dehalococcoidales bacterium
CAGGCCGGCAATCTGCTCGGCTTTGGCCGCGGCATCTTTCATGGCGGCTTCACGCAGCTGGCTGTTGTACTTTTCGGGATTTTCCACCGAGAAGCTTATGCCGTTGATGCGGGTATTATCGCCGCCTGCGGCTGCCGCTGCATCGATGATGCTGCCGGCTTTATCTATTGTTCTTATTTTAGCGACTACGGTATTGCTGACCCTGAATCCCAGCACTGTCTCCTGCTGTCCTTTCTCGTCCCAGCGGGTTATCTGCTGGATGCTGTAACCCTGAGTCTGAATGTCCTTTTTTTCCACTCCGGCTCCGGTCAGGGCAGACATAACCTTATCCATGGCCGCAGCAGCCTCTGCCTGGGCTTCTGCTACCGATGGTTTCTGAGAACTTACACCAACTGAAATGGTGGCGATGTCCGGCGTAACTGTTATTTTCCCCTGGCCGCTAACCCAGATGCCTGTTTGCTGGCTGCCCATATTAACTGTTACGGGCTGCGACTGGGCGGTTCCGCCCGAACTGCACCCTGCCAGTACCGCCATAGCCAGCACCAGTACCAGCGCCAGTCCCATTCCCCAGAATATCTTGTTTTTCATTTTATATACCCTCCTGTTAAAGTCTATTTTTCTCTCTTGTCTATATTCTATAACGGCCGGCTCGTAATAAAGTTAGTTCCATGCGGAATTTTACCGGTGACCAAAACAGGTAGCATCAAGAAATGACAGCCGGATTACTGCAACTCCAGCCGGCAGTGAAGGGTCTCCCCGATTTCCCGGAACTTGGCATCATGGGCCTCCCGTCCTTCGTGAAACATGGGCGGGTCCCACTCGATTTTCTCCAATCCTCTGACTACGTTGCTCAACTGGTCGTAAGGAATGGATATCAGGATTGTCCCCGGTGGATAGATCTGCTTGGCCCTCATACCGTGAGAGACATCGGTGATGATGTAATTGACCTCTCCGCTGATATAGGGATAGGTAGTCAGCCACGAACAGGCCATGACGGTAGTCCCCTTGCTGTTCCAGACCTTGCCGGTAGCGAAGCACATAGCTCTTAAAATGATCTCAAGCTGGGTGGGGTCGGCCGCTATGATCAGCACGTCAGGATCAAAGGTCAACTGGTCCAGAGCGGCAAAAGCGATGAAGTTGACGCTGTTCTTCCCCAGTTTGGTGATATGATGGTAAAGCCGGCGGTTGGCACGGGCCTCTTCGAATATTTTCAGGCTCTGCCCCATGTGCCCGCTTTCAAAAACAGGATCGCCTTCCTCCATACCTGTAATGATCGGCTCAATACAGGTGAAATTGTCCCGGCCGGCATAAAACGGCGGGGATGTCTGAGCCTCCCGTATCATCTCGCAGATTGACTGTTTTTTTTGCAGTTTTTCAATTCCTTCTGGCTTGAAGAGCAGGAACTTGATGCCAACGGGCTGCATCGAAAAGTTAAATTTCTCAAAAATCAAAAGGTCTGATCTCACTGAACTCATCTCAACCTCCCCGTTATATTTTACCCCTATACTATCATTTTAAGCCCGGTCCTGTCCCGGTCGGATTTTCAAGCTAAACATCCCCTTTT
>CAYLVC010000104.1:0-9119 GCA_964387005.1 uncultured Dehalococcoidales bacterium
GATGAATTTTATTCAATCTGTTTTGATCGTACTGCCCTTATGTGATTTTTTATGGGCTGATTTGGATATGATATATTTATAGTAGGTATTCTTTAATAGCACGGGGATTATACCTGGTGTTATTTGTTATACGTAAAATAGCGATAATTCGTTATGCATCAAAGAGGCAAAATCAGGGTCAATTAGTAATAGGTATGGAGTAAATATGACAGTTTATATTACCGACACAACCTTAAGGGATGCCCACCAGTCCTTAATTGCCACCAGAATGCGCACTGCTGATATGCTTCCCGTGGCGGAGGAACTGGATGAGGTAGGTTTTTTTTCTCTGGAGGTCTGGGGAGGGGCAACCTTTGATACCTGCATTCGTTTCTTGAATGAAGACCCCTGGGACAGGCTGAGACAGCTCAAATCAAAGGTAGTAAAGACTCGCCTGCAAATGCTGTTAAGGGGTCAAAACCTGGTCGGTTACCGTCATTATCCGGATGATATTGCCAGGGAATTTATCCGCCTTTCGGTCAAAAACGGGATAGATATTTTCCGCGTCTTTGATGCCCTCAACGATTTGCGGAACATGGAGATGGCTATCAAAACCGTGAAGGAATATAAAGCTCATGTCCAGGGCACGATTTGTTATACAACCAGTCCGGTGCATACCATCGAGGGTTTTGCAGCCATGGCTGTGGAGCTGGAGAAAATGGGCTGTGATTCGGTCTGCATTAAGGATATGGCGGGATTAATCACTCCCAAAGATGCTGAAGACCTGGTCAAAGCCATAAAAAGCCGGGTAAAAATACCGCTTGACCTTCATTCTCATTGCTCCAGCGGTATGGCGCCGATGAGTTATTACGGGGCGGCCATGTCCGGAGTGGACATTCTGGATACCGCCTTCTCCGCTTTTGCCTGGGGTACTTCTCAGCCGCCGACTGAGAGCATGGTGGCTGCATTGCAGGATACTCCTTATTCAACCGGCCTGGACTTGCAGAAACTGTATGAAATAGGGGAGCATTTTGGCGCTTTCCATGAAAAATATCGATCACTGCTTTCAAGTGAAGCAACCCGGGTGAATGTCAATGTGCTGCTCCATCAGATTCCGGGGGGCATGCTGTCCAATCTGGTCAGCCAGCTCAGGGAACAGAACGCGCTGGATAAGCTGGGGGATGTCTGGGAAGAAGTACCCCGCGTCAGGGAAGACCTGGGATATCCTCCGCTGGTTACTCCAACCAGCCAGCTGGTTGGGACTCAGGCCGTGCTGAATGTTCTTAACGGAGAACGGTACAAAAAGGTGACAAAGGAGGTCCGTGACTACTTGCTGGGATATTACGGACGTCCTCCCGGGAGCATTAATGAAGAGGTCAGGAAGCTGGTGGTCGGAGACGGCCAAATCATCGATGTACGCCCGGCTGACCTGCTTCAACCCGAGCTGGAAAAATTCAGGTCTGACGGACGAAAACTGGGGATAATACACAGCGAAGAAGACGTTATCACCTATGCCCTGTATCCCCAGGTTGCGGTCAAGTTCTTAAAAGGTGAACTGAAAGAAGAAAGCTTCCAGCCTACAGGAAAACCGCAGGCATCGGACGCTTCGGCTGCGGAATTTCCAACTGAATTCAATGTTGATGTTGACGGAGAGGTTTTTAACATCAAGATATCTCCCATGTTGGGCAAGGCCTTTGATGTCGAAAAACCCAGAAAATCCGATGAGGTGGTTAAAGGCAGCGTGGTCTCTCCTATGTCCGGTATGGTGTTGTCGATCAAAGTGAAAGTGGGCGACAGGGTTAAAGAAGGCGACCTGATCGGAATAGTCGAGGCTATGAAGATGCAAAACGAGGTTCGTTCACCTTTCGGGGGTGAGGTTAAAAAGATCATGGCTTATGAAGGTGAAGTTATCAGCTCGGGAGATATTTTAATAGTGGTGGAACAAGATGATAGATAAGGTGCTGGTTGCCAACCGGGGAGAAATTGCCATAAGGGTGATGCGAGCCTGCCGGGAGCTGGGGCTGGCTTCGGTTGCGGTTTATTCCGATGCTGACAGGGATGCCCTTTTTGCCAGATATGCCACAGAAGCCTACTATTTGGGACCTTCACCTGCCCCTGAAAGCTATCTGAACATAAAAAGAATCATCGAGATAGCCGGAGAATGCGGAGCCCAGGCTATCCACCCAGGTTATGGGTTTCTTTCTGAAAATCCGAACTTTGCTTATGCCTGTGAGCGTTCAGGTCTTAAATTTATTGGTCCATCCAGCAAAATAATAGAGCTGATGGGCAATAAAGTCGCGGCCCGCAATCTGATGAAAAAAATTGGTGTACCCGTGGTCCCCGGGACTGAAGGAAACCTGGTGGATTTTGAACAGGCCAGGGCGGCTGTTGCCCACCTCAAATATCCCCTGCTGGTTAAACCCACCGGCGGTGGAGGGGGTATAGGCATGGTAATTGTCCAGAATGAGGAGGAGTTGCGCCAGGCCCTGGTGTCAGCCAGGAACATTGCTGCTAAAACCTTCGGCAGCGGAGACCTTTATATTGAAAAATACCTGGTAAATCCAAGGCATATCGAATTCCAGATTTTGGGAGATGCCCTCGGCAATTCTATTCACCTGGGAGAACGTGAATGTTCCATTCAAAGAAGGCACCAGAAACTGATCGAAGAGAGCCCCTCGCCGGCCTTGACCCCGCAGCTGAGGGCTGAAATGGGCGAGATGGCGTTGAGAATTGCCAGGTCGGTCAACTATGAGGGGCCGGGAACGATAGAATTCCTCTTTACGGAAGGGAAATATTATTTTGTTGAAGCCAATACCCGTGTTCAGGTGGAACATCCTGTTACGGAAATGGTTACCGGCATAGATATCGTTAAGGAGCAAATCCGTGTTGCCATGGGAATGCCCCTGAGCGTAAAGCAGGAGGAAATTGTACAAAACGGTCATGCTATTGAATGCCGCATCAATGCCGAAGACCCGTTGAACAACTTTTCTCCCTGTCCGGGAAAACTCACAGGATACCGTTCCCCCGGGGGAATCGGCATTCGTGTGGACAGCGGAGTTTATACCCGTTATACTATCCCTCACTATTATGACCCGATGATTTCCAAGCTGGTGGCCTGGGGAAGAGACCGCAGCGAGGCCATAATCAGGATGCGCAGGGCGCTCTATGAATACATTATCGTCGGAGTCACCACCAATATTCCCTTTCACAAGGCTGTAATGGAGAATCCCCGCTTTGTTTCCGGGGATTTAAGCACTCATTTTATTGATCGTGAATACACCCTTATTGAAGATATGAAGCGGATCATGGCCAGGGAAAAACCCCTGGAAGAAAAACTCTCGCAGATTTTCGAAGCCAGGAAAAAGGCCGCAGCAATTGCCGCTGTGACTGCTATTTCACAGGCGAATCCAAACTGGAAAAAACACCAGGAACACTGAACTTCCGGTGAAATACAGTTGTCTCAACCTGTCTGGAGTTTCTGAATAATGACGGCTGCAATTGAAGAAATGAGTATTATGAGTACTAAAACCAGGCTCAGTATTATTATCCAGTAATCTTTACCCAATGTTTTGAATTTATTCCTCAAACCGGATATAACCTTATTTTGATTGACACTCGGTTATTGACAGGAATACTTTTTTCTGTCAAACTCTGACTGTTTTCTGGTCGAATATCATGATCAATTATCGCCAGCATAATACGCGGTACAAAAATATGGTAAAATAATAAAATCAAATTATACCTTAACATATGAAGATTAAACATACATTAATTCCCCTGTTAGAAATTCGAATGCTACTATTACTATAGTCATAGTATTATAGTACCATGGGATAGGGCAGCCAGTTCCCGTTTAAGCGAACAATTACCATATAAAGGTTGTTTTGTATTGTAAGGTGGATATACCATTGAATCAAAAAATATCCCGAACTTCCGGTCAGGGAAATGGGGAAACTAAAGAATGAGAATTCTGGTTGTAGAAGATGAAGAGCATGTCGCTGAAATAATCAGCAATGCTCTTTCTTTGGAAAGCTACGCCGTAGATATAGCCGGTAATGGTTTAGAAGGTGAAAAACTGGCCGAAGAAGTACCCTATGATCTGATTATTCTTGATTTGTTATTACCCGGGAAGGGTGGAGTCGAAGTATGCCGTTCGCTGCGGCGCAAGAAAATCACAACACCGGTGATGATGTTGACCTGTAAAACCAGCGTTGAAGATAGAGTAGCCGGGCTTGACAGTGGAGCCGATGATTACATGGGTAAACCGTTTTCAATCGTCGAAATGCTCGCCAGGGTCAGGGCTTTGCTAAGGAGAGAGAGGGATATCACATCATCCAGAGTTCAGATCGGGGACCTGACGGTAGATATTGCCGGACGGCAGGTATGGCGTGGAAAAAAGAAAATAGACCTTACAGCCAAAGAGCTGGCCCTGCTGGAATATTTGGTTTATAACCATAACAACCTGATAACTCGCCGCATGATTGAGCAGCATGTCTGGAACGGCGAACTGGATAGTGACTCAAACCTGGTGGACGTGTATATCAGCCGGCTTCGCGCCAAACTCAACCAGGGACGCCAAAAGAACATGATCCAAACCTTCAAGGGCCTTGGCTACAGGTTCGAGACAGATCCCCAATAGTGGTTTCCCCGCATATTGAACAGTACCGGTTGTATGTTCAGAGCCGCCTAACCGGCTGAGAAACAGGGAAAGACATCAGAGTTGCGTGAACAGATTGTTTCTCAACGGAAGTTTATTGCCTGATCCTCCCTGATCGGTTATGCAAGGTTTTAAGGTAATGCTCCCATCATTGCCCATATCACGTGGCGGTGGTCCCGGGTTGAGCGGCGTTCGGTGTACGGTCGTTCGAACAGGGCGCTGATATTCAAAAAGTTAAAATCCTGTTCCAGTTCTTCCCGGGTAAAAAGACGAACATATTTGTCATCCGGCAGGGTGCTGGATTCATTTTCTGCTGTTGAGCCCCTTTTTTGATGGTGAGAGTCATTCACTGAGAATGCGCTTAAAAAAAGAATCCCGTTAGAACGAAGACAGTTTTTGACTATTTCTCTGAACTTGACCCGTTCGCCCGGTTTGAGTATCGAATACAGGTTGGAACACAAAATAATGTCGTACTTATCGGCTACTCGGCTGAAATCATAACACAGAAACTCAATTCTCTTTGACAGTTCTCCGGGCAAGCTCTCCCTGGCCAGGTTTATGGCCTTGCGCGAATTGTCTACTCCCAGGATATGACAGGGTAACTCCTGGGCCAGAAAGATGGAATCACGGCCGTATCCGCATCCTAAATCCAGGATAAAGATGTCCGGACTATCCCGGAACTGACTGCTATGCTTAAGGAAATTAAAGGCATACACAGCCAGTTCGCTGGGTTTTTCTCCCCAGATTTTTTTCTCGGTGCTATACGTTTTGTCCCAGACCATGTGTATCTCTTTCCGGGGTGGTTTCTTTCGTGAATAGAAGTCTTTCTTAATGGTTATTATAACCTGTTCATCTGCTGGACCACAAATAAACAGGGTCGGTATTCAATTGTTGTTTGACTCCGGGTGTCTTTTATAATAGACTGATTTCGGTTGTATTTTCGGAGCCCTGTTGATCCTGATATCCATGGTATTGGCAGCCTGTTTTTCTTTCGGGCAGACCAGGCCGTAAAGGTTCTGCAATCAGGTTAGAGTACGGGCACTGAACGATAACGGAAATGCAGACAAAGGAGAGTCTCCTTGCAGTATTTTTTAACGGATGAGCAGAAGACTATCAGGGATTTGGCCCGCCGGATAGCAGAGGAAAGGGTTTTGCCAATCAGGGCTGAACTGGATGAAAAAGAGGAGTTTCCCTGGGGAGTCATAGAGGATATGGCCAGATCGGACCTGTTCCGCATCTTCGTTCCTGTAGAGTATGACGGGTTGGGGGGAGGCTGTCTTGAACTTTGCCTGGCGATGGAGGAGTTGAGCCGTGTATGCAGCGGGATTGCCATAAGTTTTGCCGCCAGCGCCCTGGGCAGCTATACCCTGATGGACTATGGCAGTGAAGAGCTGAAGAAGAAATACCTGCCCGATATTGCCTCGGGGAAGAAGCTGGCGGCTTTTGCCTTAACAGAATCTTCTGCCGGGAGTGATGCCAGCGCAATCCGCACTACCGCCGAAAAGGTAGAGGGCGGTTATCTGATAAACGGCAGCAAGCAGTTTATTACCAATGGCGGAGAGGCTGAAATCTACACGATCATTGCCCTGACGGATAAGACCAGGGGCGCCCGCGGCGCCAGTGCATTTCTGGTAGAGAAGGGTACTCCCGGGTTTACCTTTGGGAAAAAAGAAAAGAAGATGGGCATCCGGACGTCTTCCACCAGAGAGCTGGTCTTTCAAAATTGCCTGGTTCCCGAGGGAAACATCATCGGGAAGCCGGGAATGGGTTTTATCCTGGCGATGAGACTGCTGGATAAATCACGGCCTGGAGTTGGCGCCCAGGCGCTGGGTATTGCTCAGGGGGCTCTGGAAGCTGCCCATGATTATACCCGCCAGCGTATCCAGTTCGGTCAGCCGCTGTTTTCTCAGCCGGTTGTACAGAATATGCTGGCCGATATGGCTATCCGGATAGAAGCGGCTCGTACCCTGGTTTACGCTGCTGCCAGGAATATTGACAGCGGGGCAAAAGATACCACCGAGAGCTCGGCCATGGCCAAGGTTTTCGCTTCAGACGTAGCCATGCGGGTAACTACTGATGCGGTACAGCTTTGCGGCGGGTCAGGCTATATGAAGGACTATCCCGTGGAAAAGATGATGCGGGATGCCAAGATCACCCAGATCTACGAGGGTTCAAACCAGGTGCTGAGAGGCGCTGTTGCCGCTGAGCTGCGAAAAAGAAAGGCCAGAATCGAATGAATATAATTGTATGTTTGAAACAGGTCCCAGGGACCACCGAAGTCAAGATTAATCCCCAGACCAACACCCTTATCCGGCAGGGAATAGCCGGTGTGATCAATCCCTTCGATACTTATGCCCTGGAAGAAGGCGTGCGTTTGAAGGAAAAACAGGGAGGCAAACTGACCGTTGTCAGCATGGGGCCGCCCCAGGCCATGGATATGTTAAAGGAAGCGGTCTCGCGGGGAGCGGATGAGGCTGTTTTACTCAGCGACGGGGCCTTTGCCGGAGCGGATACCTGGGCCACGGCTTATACACTGGCAGGGGCAATTAAAAAAATCGGACCGTTTGACCTGGTTATCTGCGGCCGCCAGTCTACCGACGGCGATACCGCCCAGGTAGGGCCGGAGTTGTCTGAAATGCTGAATATTCCTTTTGTCGGGTATGTTTCTGCTATAGAGGAAATACAGGCCGGGCAGATTCGCATCAAGCGCATGATCGATGAAGGTTATGAGGTAGTCAAGTCGCCTCTGCCCCTGTTGATAACCGTTACCAAGGAAATAAATGTTCCCCGTTTGCCGTCTTTGAGGGGTATAGCCAGATCAAAGAGCCTTAAAATTCCGGTCTGGACGGCGGGGGATATTGATATCGATCCGGCTAAAGCCGGTCTAGCAGGCTCATATACCCGGGTAGTCAAGATATTTACCCCCGCCAGAGAAAAGAAGGCCGAAATGCTGAAAGGCGAACCGGAAGGCCAGGTATCCTGTCTGGTTGCCAGGTTGAGGGAAAATGGCCTGATCCGGCAGTGAGGGTGATCCAGTTGGCGGTTGTTGTAGATATTGAAAAATGCACCGGCTGTTATGCCTGTGAGATCTCCTGTCCTTTCGCCTTGTTTACTATTATTGATGGAAAAGCCCGGGTCGATAATAGCGGATGTATAAACTGCGGGATCTGTAAACAATCCTGTGAAAGCGGGGCTATCAAGCTTCTACCGGGAAAGGAACTGGGAGGAGGCGGGTATTAGCCGGGAATATGGTGGTGCGCCGGAATATATGAGGTTGACGATCGATCAGCAAAGATGTGTAGGCTGCGGAATTTGCGCTGAAGGTTGTTCGCTGGGTCTGCTGTCCGTGAAACACAGCAAGGCTTATGTTAGAGAAGGCTGTACCGCCTGCGGAGAATGCGTAAATTTATGCATCTGCTCCGCGATTTCTATTGAAAGTGACCGAGAGTCCGGTCCGGCAGGTATAACCCTTAACCGCTTAAAAAAGAAAAAATAGTTCCTCTGCCCCGGGTAATTTCAGGAAAACCGGTTCCGATGGGAGGCGTAGCGGCATGGCATGCCGTGCCTGGGGAGCTTGGAAACAAACAGCGGCTTTAACAGCTTGGTTGTAGCCTGAGAAACAACAGGGAGGTACCGACAGTGTTCAAAGTAAAGTGCAGGCTGATTGAATTTTTGGGTGATGAAAAGACCTATCCCTGTCATTTTAACTACAAAATAGGCGATGAACTAATTTACGATGGCGACCGCTTTATCGGCCGGGTATGTCCTGGAATTATGGCTACCATGATGCCGGTTGTGCATGGAATTTATTTGCTGGGGCACAAATACACTGAAAACATAATGTACCGCTACCGCGGGCGGGACATTAGAGACCCGTCCGTGCCTGAGGGCTTTCGTCCCTTGCCTCTCCCTCCTGAGTCGGCCTATAACATAGGCGGTCACAGCTCTGTAGATGCCAGGACAGGGAAATCAAGGGGAGGGCATTTTTTATGCGGGGACAACCGTATATTGGCCCATTTTGCCTGCGAAGCGGTGGATATCAGTGACAGTGATTATGCCCGGCCCTTTTATCGCCG
Source organism: uncultured Dehalococcoidales bacterium (assembly GCA_964387005.1). Classification (GTDB taxonomy): domain Bacteria; phylum Chloroflexota; class Dehalococcoidia; order Dehalococcoidales; family UBA3254; genus CAYLVC01. Next base: position 8,713 of record CAYLVC010000104.1, read on the forward strand.
TGAGATTGCTGTTCTGGACAAAATAATCGCAGAACCGGGGATTAAGGCGGAACAAATCCTGGACAGGTTCAGTGATTTTGAAAAGCAGGGAATATCGCCGCCGTTGACTCCGGTGTTTTTAAAGGTGCTTCTGGAGGCGCTTGAGGACATGAATTACATTGAAATGCGGGATGGTGTGTTCTATGCAACAGGGCGGCAGCTTCCATCCGGGGTGGAATCAAGCGAAAAACTGTCTTAGCATATTAGTAGCTGGAAAACACTACTTATTCATCCATCACATTAGTTGAGTTTTATGTTGGAGTGTTAGATTTGGGACTTATAATCGACCAGACGAAATGCCAGAGCTGTGAAGTATGCATCTCGGCCTGTCCTTTTGGCTGCCTGAGCATGCAGGATAATATTCTACG
>CAYLVC010000105.1:0-9070 GCA_964387005.1 uncultured Dehalococcoidales bacterium
CTTCAAAGCGGCAAAAGTTTTGACCCGGTTTCGCAGATCGGGATCAATATCCAGATAATATTTGGTCTTTTTCACTGTACCAGGCATTTTATCAACCTCCACTTATACCATATACATGGTTATTATGGTATAGACGCCCCGATAAGTCAATATCCAATTAATTGAACCCGGTCCTACCCTTTCACAAAAATTAATATTAACAACAACTTTTCTGTGGGAAAATAGTAATTTCCCTCCTTTTATCCCATCCCACTTGTTGTTATAATATATCCATGGAAAGTAAAATCATCAAAAATGATAAGTTTCGCAGGGTCGCCACTAATGTCAAACCGGATGCTAAGAAAAGAATAGTTCTTTCAAAAGCCTGCCAGGCAAATGAAGTAACCTATCATGTCTACTGCAACGAAATCGGACAAATAATCCTTGATCCACAAATTAGCATACCTGCTTCAGAATTTTGGTTGTATGATGCCCCTGAAGCTCGTGAAGCAGTGGCTACTGGTCTGAAGGAAGCTTCTCAAGGGAATATATCCAAAATTAACCTGGATGAGCTATAGGACTTCTGTTTGTTTGAGATTTTCTGGACTTACCAAAGCCAATTGGATTATAATCGGTTAAAATTTGATCCATCTTTGCATAAACGTTATAGAGCGGTAAAGAAAACAATCCAATTACTGGCATCCGATCCGCGCCACAATAGCCTGCAAACGCATGAGTTCTCCAGCCTTAAGGGGCCACATCGGGAAAAAATATTTGAAGCTTATGCTGAACAGAACACTCCTGCTGCGTATAGGGTTTTCTGGTATTATGGTCCATCCAGAGATCAAATCACGATTATCGCTATCACCAGACACCCCTGATATCAAACAACTCATATAAAACAATCTGTAATGTATTTTCTGTCAATACTCCGTTGGAATTGGACACGCAATTATGATATACTCCACATCGGTTATCTATACAAGGAGTTTATACATGGACCACTATCTGGAGGCTAACCGCAGGCTGTGGGATGAGATTACACCCATCCACGCACAATCCGAACTATATGATTTAGCGGGTTTCAAGGCTGGCAAGAATACCCTGAAACCGGTTGAACTGGAAGAGATAGGAGATGTATCAGGCAAGTCCCTGCTTCACCTCCAGTGCCATTTCGGGATGGATACGCTGTCCTGGGCCAGGCTGGGAGCCAAAGCGACGGGAGTTGACTACTCGCCTGAGGCTGTCGAACTGGCCCGCTCTTTGAGCCAGGAAACCGGAATAAAAGCACAATTCATCCTGAGCGATATATATGAGCTGCCCCAAAAACTGGAAGAAAAGTTCGACATTGTTTTTACCTCCTACGGCATCCTTTGCTGGCTGCCGGACCTCAAACGCTGGGCGGAGATTATCGCCGGTTTCATTAAACCGGGTGGTTTCTTTTACATCGTTGAGGGTCATCCCTTCCTGAACGTCTTTGACAACTCGGAAAAGGCGGTTGACTATCAGGTAACAAACTCCTATTTTTTTGAACCGCAACCCATGAAATGGGAGTGGGACGACTACGCTGACATAAATGTAAAAGCGGTCAATATATCCTTTAATTGGACTTATGGTCTGGGAGATGTCGTCACCGCTCTTGCCGGGGCAGGGCTGAGGATCGAGTACCTGCATGAGTTCCCCCTCTCTGCCTACCGCTGGTCACCTTTTACCGGGAAATGCGATGACGGCTGGTGGCGGGTAAAAGGCGATAAAGTCCCGTTGATATTTTCCATAAAAGCCAGAAAGGCAGGGTGAACCGGTGAACTGGGAAGATGTTATAAAACTGGTTGTCAGCATATTGATCTGCCAGGGCGCAGGCGGAATCGGAGCGCTGTTTACCACACCTGCCATCCCCAAATGGTACAAAGGGCTGAAAAAGCCCGGATTGACACCTCCCAACTACGTCTTCGGTCCTGTATGGGTCACGCTGTATCTGTTGATGGGTATCGCGGTGTACCTGGTCTGGAGGGAAGGTTTCGACCAAAGCGGGGTTACAGCAGCTGCCGTGGCAGCATTCAGCCTTTTCTGGGTACAACTAATATTCAATATCCTCTGGTCCGCGGTCTTCTTCGGTCTTAAATCACTCTCCGGCGGAATTATTGTGATTATCATCCTGTGGATAATGATACTGGTCAATATTGTCCTCTTTTTCAGGATATCCCCCGTGGCCGGAGGTCTGCTTATTCCCTACATTGTCTGGGTCACCATCGCGGCCAATCTGAATATCCAGCTCTGGAGACTCAACAAAAAACCAGATTAAACTGCCGATAACCGGTATTGAGCACAACGGAGCGGCCTATATTATCTGCCGGTTTTTTTGAATAATCCGCTTCAATGGCAAAATTCCTCATTTCGATAATATAATATAATTAGCGTTATGCCACTTATACGTCGGTCTTATGGAGTCACATAATAACATGTTTTAACGGCTGCATATTCATGAAAATCCAATAATGGCGATTCTGAAACAAAAAAAGGAGAAGAAAAATGAGCGATGTAAACGTCAGCGGGGGAGCGGTCTCGGCATCTAAAATCGTGGACATCAATGTTCTGGTAAAAAGCAGTGTCACCAACGATCATGGAGAAAACCTGGGGAGGATCGAATCCTTGATGTTCGATCTGGAAACCGGCAAGTTAGCCTATCTGGTCTTATCGTTTGGCAGTTTCCCTAACAGGGCTAAACTTTTTGCCTTGCCCTGGGACCTGCTTAATTTTTCCCATCATGATAAAAAATTCATACTTAACATCCCCAGAAGCCTTCTCGAAAAATCCTCAGGTTACGATACCATGGACCAGTTGACGCAATCCGTGGACTTTTCATGGCTGGGAGAAATCTTCGAATATTACAACAATAAGACTGAAGAAGAGCAGAAACGCAAGGAAGAAAGAGAGGTTGAGGTCTCCAGGTCTCAACAAAAACGCAATGAAGTGAGGCGGATCAAGTCCTGATAAGCAGTTAAGTGAATACCCCGAACCAGAGGTCCAGTGCCATGGCCAGGAAGAGCAGTCCGAGGTAAGGGAAAGCGGATATTTTGTAGAGTTTCCAGGCATCTTTTGAGTTGCGGGAGAGCATCAGCCTGAGGCTGGCAAAGACAGCCACCAGACCGGTGATGTTGGCTATAACCAGAAAAACCAGCCCAAAATCCCCGGCGAAGTAGAGGGCGATTGAGGCGGCATAAAGCAGCAGGCAAAATGCGAACAAAATACTGGAAATAAACTTCATGCTGCAATTGAGCGGGAAATAGGTTATTCCTGCATCAACATATTCTTGCCTGTGGGCGGTCATAATGCTCCAGATATGCGACGGAAGCCAGGCGGCGATCAGCAGGCACAGCAGCAGGATTTCCCAGCCAAAGCTGGCCCTTACAGCCAGCCAGCCCATCACAACCGGAGCGCAACTGGCAATTACACCCTGCGGGAAAACGCAGGTCACCCTTTTCCGGTAGATTACCGCCGCCGCTGTTCCCACCAGGTCGGCCACAAAAGCCCCCGGGCTGAGATACCAGGCCAGTATCAGCCCGATTACAGAGAGCCCTCCGCAAAAATAGAGGGCTCTTTCAGGGGGATAAATCCGGCCTGAAGGCAAAGCCCGGCGGCAGGTGCGGGACATCCTGGCATCCAGCTTTCTATCCAGGTAGTTGGTCAGCCCGTTAGCCCCGGCACTGGCCGCAAGAACAGCCAGGAATACAAGTATTCCCCGGCCGGGTGAAAGATCACCGCCGGCAGCCACCAGGGCTGTTACCAGCCCGATAAAAACCAGCAGAGCTGTTTCACGGGGTTTGATTACATTGATATAATCTTTTAAGTCTCCCCGCCCTTTGAAGCTGACTTTCAATTCTTCTATTTGCATTTCAATCCGTTTACCTTAATAACAATATATGATACGAAAGAACTAATGAGTCGACTCTGCCTCTCATGGGGCATCCGGGGGATATTCCAGGGGTCTGGCTTCGTTCAGATAGGACTGAAGGATTACGGCGGCAGCGGCGGCGTCATCTTCTCCCTTCCTGTTTTTGGTTTTTTTTCTGGCTCCCGACTCCTGCAATAAAAACCTGGCTGAAACGGTGGAAAATCGTTCATCCCTGGACTCCACCGGTACCGGTGACTGCTGCCGCAATTTCAGGGTAAATGAGTTAACTTTTTCAGCCTGCTGGCCCATCGAACCGTTTATGGAGCGGGGCAAACCTACGATAATATACTCCACCGCATGGCGCTTTACCAGTTCCAGGATAGCAGCGATATCCGCTTTATCATCCTGGTGTTCAATAACCAGCAACGGGGTAGCAATAATCCCCAGCGGATCACTCAACGCCACCCCGGTGCGTTTATCTCCAATATCCAGGCCTAAACAGCGCATACTATGTAACCACGCCACAAGATCCTTCGTCCGCTTTTGGCGGCCTCCAGGATGATAATTATTGTTATTTTATCAGGGTCTTGACCAGGCCCAGGGCTTCTTCCATTTTCGAAATATCTTTGCCTCCCGCCTGGGCCATTCCCGGCTTGCCTCCGCCACCGCCTCCCGTAACCTGGGCTACTTTTTTGACGATTTCGCCGGCATGATAACCCTTTTGCACCAGGTCGGGAGTAACCATGGCGATAAAGGAGGGTTTATCTTCGAAGACCGACCCCAATACGATGATGCCAGAAACCATTTTCTCCCTGAGGACATCGGCCATTTCCCTCAATGAATCTATCTTTATGTCAACCAGTCCGGCTGTCAGCAGCCTGACACCCTTTACTTCTTCCACCCTGTCCATCAGGTCGCCTGCGCTTTTTCGCCCGATTTCTTTTTGCAGGGCAGCCAGTTTTTTGCGTTCCGCATCCAGATCGTTAAGAAGCGCGGCTATCTTCTCCTGTGCTCCTGATGGAGAAGTACCCAGGGCCTGAGCGACCTTTTCAAGAGTGCTGAATTTCTGCTCGATAAAGGTTTCCGCTCCCTTACCGGTTACGGCTTCAATTCTGCGCAAGCCAGAACCGATGCTGCTCTCGCTTACAATCTGGAAGAAACCGATCCGGCCGGTGGCTGAAGCGTGAGTACCGCCGCAAAGCTCGGCGCTTATGACGGGAGACCCGATCTTGACGACCCGCACGGTATCCCCGTATTTTTCATCAAAGAGGGCCATCGCTCCCTCCGCTACCGCCTGTTTATATCCCATCTGCTCCGTATTGACAGGCAGGTTCTGGCGGATATTTTCATTAACAAGGCGCTGGACCTGCTGTATTTCGGCGGGTGTCATGGCCGCCAGATGAGAAAAATCAAAACGGAACCCATCCGGGCCGACCATAGAGCCTCTCTGCTGCACATGCTGCCCCAGCACCTGCCTCAAGGCTTTTTGCAGGAGGTGAGTAGCGCTGTGATTGGCGGCTATATCGCCCCGTCTGGCGGCATCCACTTCAGCATCAACTTCTTCGCCAACCTTTAAGTGTCCGGACTCGATCTTACCCTGGTGTATAACCCAATCAGCCAGATGAATGGTGTTGGTTACCATAAATTTACCGCCGGAGTTTTTGATTACCCCGGTATCACCCACCTGACCGCCCATTTCACCGTAAAAAGGAGTGGATTCCAATATTATGCCTGCCTCCTGTCCTGCGGAGGCTTCATCCACACTGCGGCCTTCAACCAGGATATCGCTTATCCCGGCAGGTGATTTCAACCGGTCATAACCCACGAACCGGGTGCCGGAGATACCCGGCCTTGTTTCCATTTTCCCGCCGCCTTTGGCGATATCAAATTTGTGAGAAGAACGGGCCCTTTCCTTCTGCCGGTCCATGGCTTTCCGGAAGCCTTCCATATCCACGGTCAGACCTGCCCGTGCGGCCATTTCCTGGGTCAATTCTACCGGGAAGCCATAGGTATCATACAATTTGAATACATCATCCCCGGGTACAATCTTGCCCGTACGGCCGGAGGCTGAAAAAATCAGTCCGTCCAGCAGAGATAGACCGGTGTTCAGTGTCTCATGAAAACGTGATTCTTCCAGGTCAACCACTTTCAGTATTACGTCCCGCCTCTGCGCAAGCTCGGGATAGGCTTTCTGCATCTGTTCAATCGAATTGGAACAGGTCTCTTTAAGGAAGAGCTTTTCAAAACCCAGTTTTTTGCCGAACAGGGCCGCCCGGCGTATCAGACGGCGCAGGACATAGCCCCGGCCGTCGTTGGCCGGCATGACCCCATCCGCCAGCAAAAAAGAAACTGACCGGCTGTGTTCAACAATAACCCTCATGGCATTATCAGCTTCCGCATTGAGCCCGTATTTTTGACCTGCTAAAACGGCCAGTTTTTGCAGCAAAGGGGCAAAAACATCGGTATCATAAACCGTAGATTTGCCCTGGACTACGGCAGCAATCCTTTCCAGTCCCATGCCGGTATCAATATTGGGTCTGGGAAGGGGAGTGCGAACACCGGACTCATCCTGGTTGAACTGGGTAAAAACCAGGTTCCAGATCTCGACGAAGCGGCCGCAGCCGCAGCCGGGGTTGCAGTCCTTTTTCCCGCAGCCGTATTCATCCCCGAAATCATAGTGCAATTCACTGCAAGGACCGCAGGGACCTGAACTGCCGGCCGGGCCCCAGAAATTATCCTTTTCACCGAAACGCATGATGCGCTCCAGCGGTACTCCGATGTTCCTGTGCCAGATATCCAGTGCTTCGTCATCATCGGTATAGACGGTAATCCAGATTTTCTCCGGGTTGAGCTTCAAACGGCAGGTGACATACTCCCAGGCCCAGGCAATAGCTTCATTTTTAAAATAGTCCCCGATGCTGAAGTTGCCCAGCATCTCAAAGAAAGTCAGGTGCTTGGTATCACCCACCGACTCAATATCGGTAGTGCGGAAGCACTTCTGGCAGGAAGCCAGGCGATTGTTGGGGGGTGTCTCAAGTCCCAGGAAGTAGGGTTTGATCTGCACCATGCCGGCGCTGGTAAAAAGCAGGGTGGGATCGCTGTAAGGGACCAGAGACGAACTGGGGATGACCGTGTGTTTCTTTTCTTCGAAAAAACTCAAATAAGACTGGCGGATCTCGTCAATATTCACAAATTACTCCTCAAATAGCCATGATCGGCATAATACGATTTTAGATTAAGGCAGGAGGAGTGTCAATTTGCAGTACCCGGACTAACCCGGGAACGGGAAATAGCGGCTGAAAAGAAAAATAGCCAGCGGAATAGTGAATATCGAGGCAATGAAGCTGAGGACGATAAACTGGCTGGCTATAGCCCGGTTGCCGCCCGAACGCTCAGCGAAAATGGGTATGGCCGTGATGGGCGGGATGGCAGCCTGGAGAATGATGATCAGGGCAATGGGATAATCAGGTTTGATCAGGATTAAAATTCCCAGGAAGACCAGGGGATAGACCAGGGTTTTCACCAGGGTGAATTTAATCACTTCGGCGGTATAAATCCTGCTTCCGTTGGCCTTCCTGTCTTTGAAGTCATTATAGACATTGCCTCCCAGTATCAGCATGAAGAGGGCGGTGGCCATCGCCCCCACCAGGACCAGGATCAAATTGATAAATCCGGGTATGTATTGCCTGACCCCAATCAGGCCGATAACCAGTCCGATAGCAGTAACAATAAGTATGGGGTTGAGGACTCTTCTCCAGTTGACCTTTTCTTCGGGAGGCCGGTTGGGATAAAAAAGAGGGTAGGTGCTGAACACAACAGAGGGCTGGATAAAAGCAAAAAGGAAAAGGGTCACCAGATACTCGGAAGGCTGGCTGAAAAGCCCCGAAATAATAAGCAAGGGAAAAAAGATGGCATTCTGATACCATAAGCCGGTAATAAATTCACCCCTGAATTCCTTTTTAACCAGGAAAGAGGTTAAAAAGGCCAGCGCCAGCGAGACCAGGGTAAACCCCAGCCACCAGAGAGGCATCTGCCACCAACCGGGATATTGCCGGGGAGAAAACTGTAACAAGATATTGGATAACACCAGGCAGGGCAAGGCGATATCAATGGCGATTGAGTTTAAAAGACCCAGGGCGCTGCCGGGGACGCGCTTGCGCCCGATAATCCAGAAACCCAGGACCCCAATACCCAGCAGAGCGGCAACAGCCTGAAAGGTGATAAAAAAGACATTCATAATTCAGTATTATAGCAAAAATATGCCGGAGAACTACAAGTATTTCACCCATGCCAGATTTCGGCAAAACAGGTATAATAGTTGCTGACAGATGAACAAAGGAAAATGAAAATGAGTGACATTGAACCGCTGGAATGGCGCAGCGACAGATTGATAGTCCTGGACCAGACCAGGCTGCCGCAGGAAGAAGTCTACCTTGAGATAACCCATTACCAGGAAGTTGCCTCGGCCATCCAGCGGCTGGCGGTGCGGGGCGCACCGGTGATCGGGATTGCGGCGGCTTACGGGATAGCACTGGGTGCGCTTGAAATCAAAGCTGCCAACCTTCCCACTTTCCTGGCGCAGCTAAAACCGGTCTCACAGGTATTATGGGACAGCCGGCCAACAGCCCGCAATCTTTTCTGGGCGATTGAACGCATGAACCGCAGAGCTGAGACAGTCCGGAGAATCGAAGATATCCGTCCGGTCCTGATTGAGGAGGCCCTGGCTATTCACCGCGAACAAATTGAGTCAGACCGCAAGCTTAGCCTTTTTGGAGCAACTTTGATCAAGCCCGGCGATACCGTACTGACGCACTGCAACGCCGGATCACTGGCAACTGCCGGCTGCGGTACCGCTCTGGGTGTAATCAAACAGGCCTACAAGGACGGTAAAAATATCCGGGTGATAGCGGCCGAGACCCGCCCGCTGCTCCAGGGGTCACGACTGACAGCTTTCGAACTACAAAAAGCCGGAATTCCCTTTACCCTCATCACGGATTCCATGGCCGGGGCATTCATGCGCCTGGGCAGGATCCAGGCCGTAGTTACGGGGGCCGACCGGATTGCTGCTAATGGTGACACAGCCAATAAAATCGGCACCTATACCCATGCCGTCATGGCCGGTGTGCACGGAATCCCTTTTTATATCGCCGCACCCACCAGCACATGCGACCTGTCGATCGCCGGCGGCGATCAAATAAC
>CAYLVC010000106.1:0-3235 GCA_964387005.1 uncultured Dehalococcoidales bacterium
GCCTCAGGGGAGTACTGAAAATGCCCGTCGGTTTAAATATAAGTACTTATGATGTGAAACTGGTCTCATCCAGGGGAAATATTCTGGACAAATGGGTTGCTGCCCCTTTGCCGCCGGACTCAGTCAAAGACGGCCAGGTCATCCAGCCCGGAGCTGTGGCGGGCGTGATCGATTCGCTCTTTAACCTGCTGCATTTACGCCGTACCAATATCACTGCCTCCATATCCGGTATGTCTTTCACCTACCGCCTGTTAAAACTCCCTCGCATCAAGACAGCCATGCTGCAGGAAGCTGTTGAAAGGGCAGTCCGGAAAGAAATCAACGTTCCCCTGGATGAATTGTATATCGACTGGCAGATTATTGGCTCTAACAGCAGAGAAATTGAAATCTTCGTCGCCGGAGTGCCCCGCAGCCAGATTGACTCGCTGTTGAACACGCTTAAACTGATAAACCTGAAAATAAACGCGGTGGACATCAAATCCCTGGCGCTGTCCAGAGCTTCTGAACTGAAAAATGGTCTGATTGTGGATTTCGAGCCGGATTGCTTTAATATCATCATACTCTCCAGAGGAATTCCCGTTACATTGCATACTTTCAACCCCAAAAACAGCCAGGCCAGCATGGAGGACAATATCCTTCACCTGGTAAATGAGCTGGACCGTACCACGGATTTTTACAATATCACCCACAAAGACAGCCCCATACTGCCGGATACTGAAATTTTATTGACCGGCGAGGTATCAACCGATCCCGCCGTGAAACGGTTGCTGGCACAAAACAGCACTCATCCAGTGAATATGCTGACCACCCATTTTAAAGTCCCACCGGAATTTCCGGTTTCATCCTTTGCAGGAAATATCGGTCTTGTAATGAAAAAAGATACTGCTGCGAAAGAACACAACCAGGCCGGCACACAGGTCAACATCAATCCCCTTCTGGGGAAACTAAGAGACCCCGCCAGGCCGTTATCCATAAGAAAATTGATCCTTCCTTTTGCCCTTCTCCTGGTGTTAATACTGGTTCGATTTTCAGAAACAATGAAGCCTCTATTGCTGCTTCACTGCAAACAGAAATGGACGGCATCACCCGCGACATATACTTGCGCAGCCTGGCTTTGCATGAAGCAAAGGTAACCCAAACAAGCATTACACAGCTTGAAGAAGAAACATCTTTACTCAAGGACGATCTCAGGACTATTTCCGGGAAAGAGAAGCTGCACCAGTTGCTGAATATGATCCTTGATAACCTGCCTGATGGAGCAGTCTGCAACAGCATTACAGTTGATTCACAGACAATCAGCCTCAATGCCAAAACCGGGTTAAGATCCGAGGTCTTCCTCTTCGCCGAACGGCTGGAAGAATCGGGTCTCGTATCTGAAGTAAGGCTGCATTCACTGCAAGACTTGCCTGGCGGCACAGAGGAATCCGGCCAGGCGGCCATGGTGATATTTAAAATTGAAATCGAACGTTGATTATACAGAGCTATTTTTTCGGAGGCAATAGATGATTAAAAAACGTATACTGGTTGTAGATGATGAACCTCACCTGATCCGGTCATTAACCTTCATCCTGACCCGGGAAGGATATGAAATAGATATGGCAGGCGACGGAGTAGAAGCGCTTGAGAAGATTCGGCTGAACAAGCCTGATCTGATCTTCCTGGACATTATGATGCCCAAAAAGAACGGCTATGAAGTATGCGAAACCATCAGGAATGATCCGGAATTGAAGGATATCTACATCATTATGCTTTCTGCCAAGGGCTGGGATATTGACAGGGAGAAAGCAATGGATACAGGAGCCAATGAGTTCATCAGCAAACCTTTCAGCCCGCTTGAGGCAGTGTCCAGGACAAAAAGAGCCCTTAATGCCCACCCTTTGACCGGCAGCGCCGCCGTTATGAATATTTAAGTACCCATAGATTGGCATCCAGGGAGTGTTACGATGAATGGAACTCATATCGATACGACTGGTTTGTTTGAAAAGGTCTTTTCACAAATACCCGATATGGCCGTAATTCTTGACGATCAGTATTTGATTTGCCATACTAACCGCAAGTTCAATGAGACTTTTAACCCGGATAAAAAAAAGATCCTCGGAGAGGATTTCTTCAAACTGATCAGGTGCCTGCCGCAGGAAGTGCAGTATTGTCACCGGATGATTGAAGACGTAAAAACCCGAAACCAGGCTGCAACTTTCACCTTTTCCACGGAGAGTGATAATGGCTCAAAACGTCAAATTGGCATCAACAGTCAATTCTTTGAGCACGCCTCCCAAATTCTTTGCATCTGTGTACTGAATTTCACCTCCATTCAACCGGGTGAAGCAGAAAATAAATACAACCACGCTGAAGAACCGCAGGATGAGGCTGATTTTTACCTGTCTATTTCCCCCGATGGAAGCCTGACAAATGCCAGCAGCAATCTGTTGCATGTACTGGGATACCAGCCCCAGGACCTGCCGGTTTTAAACCTGGCGGATATTGTGCGCGAAGACCTTATTCCTGCCGGCTTTACCACCCTGGGGAGGATCAAACAGGGGCAAACAAGGGAAAATTTCGAATCTGTATTTACCTCCCGGAGCGGTTGGGAATTGCATGTTAAAGGCTTTATGGAGGGCATATTTGAAAATGACAGGTTCGTTGTAGCCAACGGCGTGCTGAAGACTGTAACCCCGGACAAGAACCTGGTGTCACCCTACAATGATATGCTGCGAAATTTACCGATGCCCATGTATATCATCCAGAACGGAGTATTCCGCTTGATCAATCCCGGTTTTCAGTCGGCCATCGAGTATTCCGAAAACGAATTACTGGGACTCGAAGCCGTCAAAATAGTCCATCCGGAAGACAGGACTATGGTACAAAAAAACTTCCTCAGAATGCTTAAGCTGAACAAACCGGCTACTTCCGAATTCAGAGTAATCCGCAAAAGCGGCGAAGCCCGCTGGGTATCCGAAACCATTGTATCGATTCCTTTCGAAGGCGGCAGGGCGGGACTGGGTACCATGGTAGACCTCACTGAATGGAAAATGGTAACCGATGCACTGGATGAATCAAAAAAACGCTATCAGACTCTTTTTAACAGCTCCAGCGATGCCGTTTATATTATGGATATTCAATTCAGATTTCTGGAAGTTAACGATGCGGCCTGCAAAATGCTGGGCTATTCCCGCAATGAGTTTCTTAAACTCCGATTAAGCGATATCAAGTCCCCCTCTTATGTTCAACATCTCCA
>CAYLVC010000106.1:3335-8939 GCA_964387005.1 uncultured Dehalococcoidales bacterium
AAAGATATCATAAGGTCTTACTCCAGAAAGGTTATGCCGGGCATTTACCCTCTGGATAAAACCGGGCTGTTGGGAGAACCTGTAAGACAGCGTAAACCTGTGATTTTCAATACCGGCCAAAGCCCTTCTATATTGACCAATGGATACCCCGAAGGCAGCTATATGCTGCGTAATTGCGCCTCTGTACCCGTTATCAGGGATAATGAAGTTGTGGCACTCGTCGGAGTTGCCAATAAAAACGAAGACTACGAAAATGACGATATGCAGCAATTAACCCTTCTGATAGACGCTGTCTGGAATATACTGGACCGCTGGCGTGCAGAAGAAGCCCTGCGCGACAGCGAGAGACGTTACCGCCAGCTGATAGAACTTTCACAGGATGGAATCCTGCGAATTGATGAAAAGGGTTATGTTGTAACCGTTAATCCGGCAGCCTGCCGGATATTCGGATACTCCGAAGAAGAACTCATCGGACTGCTTTTTTCGCAGACCTATGTGAAAACAGAGCAGGCAACTGCCCTGGAGTGTCTCGGCCAGCTAAAAACAGTTCAACACGAAAGATTTGAAAGAACAGCCAGACGAAAAGACGGTTCGCTCTTTCCTGTGGAGGTTTCAATTTCAGCCCTCACACAGGGCTTTTTCCAGGAGGTTGTGCGTGATATTACCGGGCGTAAAAAAATGGAGAACGAACTCCAGGAGAGAGAAAGAAAATATAAACTGCTGGTTGAAAACCAGACCGATCTTCTGGTCGAGATAACCCCCCTGGGCGAACTTCTGTTCGTGAATCCTGCTTTTTGCAAACTGACAGGAAAACCCAAAGAGGAACTGCTGGAAACCTCGCTGGCTTCACTTTTCCATGAAGATGATAAATGGCTCGTTCCCTTCCACTCCGGAGAAGTCTCGAGTATTTCCCGCACCGCCTACTTTGAAAATAGATTACTCACCAGGAAGGGCTGGAGATGGATTGCCTGGACAGCCAATACAGTGCTGGACAACCGTAAAAAAGTTGTTGCTTTGACCTGTATGGGTAGAGACATAACAGAAAACAAACTGGCCAAGGAGGAACTTGAAAAAGCCAACCATCAACTCAGGGAACTGGACAAACTAAAAGACAATTTTCTGTCCACAGTTTCTCATGAGCTGCGTACACCTCTCACTTCCATAAAAAGCTTTGCCGAAATATTGCTGAACTATGATGAAGACAGAGCTACACAAAGGGAATTCCTCAATATTATCAACGAAGAAAGCGACCGTTTAACACGGTTGATTAATGACTTCCTCGATCTCTCCAAGATACAGGCTGGAAGAATGCAATGGCAGACAGTAGAATTGTCACCTGCCGATGCCATCCAATCAGCCGTTAACACCTCGCGTCCCCTTATGGAAAAAGCACAATTGGAATTCAGTCTGGAAATTGAGCCTGATTTACCTCTGGTGTTATGTGACAGAGACAGGCTGGTTCAGGTTATTACCAACCTCCTGGGTAATGCTATAAAGTTCACTCAGGAAAACGGGAAAATCACCATCCGGGCCGGACTGAATAGATCCGCTGACAGCCCTATTCAGAACTATATAACCATCAGCATTACCGACACGGGAATAGGTATAGCACCGGAGCATCATCAGAGTATCTTTGAAAGATTCGGTCAGGTGGGCGACGTTTTGAAAGACCGGCCAAAAGGGACAGGGCTGGGACTGCCGATCTGCAAGAAGATTATCGAAAATTACGGGGGAAAAATCTGGTTGGAAAGCTCTCCAGGCAAAGGGACTACTTTCTTTTTTACTTTGCCCGTCGTTAAAAAGAAAGCCCAGCAGGCTGTACCGGTCGAAGAAGCGCCTTCCACTTCGTCCGCTTCCGGTAAAAAAACTGTCCTGGTAGTGGACGATGAGGCCAATATCCGGCGGTTTATCCGCCATGAACTTCGTGCCCGGGGGCATGACGTCATAGAAGCGTCCGGAGGCAAAGAGGCAGTTGACCTGGCCCGAAAATTTCATCCGGATCTGATCACGCTGGATATTGCCATGCCCGATCTGAGTGGGTTTGATGTAACCGCCGTGCTGAAAAATGACCCGGAGACCAGCCGGATTCCCATCCTGATTATTTCCGTTGTAGAGGACAAACAAAAAGCCTTTACCCTGGGAGCTAATGACTATATTACCAAGCCCATCAGCATCGACATACTCCTCCAGAGGGTCAACTCCCTGCTCAAGGCTAACCACAGAAAAGTTCTTATTACCGATGATGACCTGAACCTGACCCGTTCACTCGAATATGAGCTTAAAAAACGGGGATTTACCACCAGTTGCGCTTCCAATGGGAAAGAGGCGCTGGCTGCCATCGATTCAGTTCGACCTGACCTCGTTCTCCTGGACATCATAATGCCCGAAATGGACGGTTACGAGGTAATCAGACAGCTTAAAAACAGGGAAGACACTAAAAATATTCCCATTATCATCATGACGGGGATAGAGATAGACGGCGGCAGGGTAAAAGCTCTCTCTACAGGTGCAACCGAGTATATCCGGAAATCTGAAGGCTTCAGCCGTTTATTTGAGGTGATGGAGAATCTTTCAGCAGCCTGATCTATAGGTAAAAGGAAATAATAACCGGGGACACAAGTCAAATTCAGGCCGGTAGAAGCTCTTTGATCTTGTCCAGAAGCACTACACGGTCTACCGGTTTGGCGAAAAACTCGTTGGCTCCGACCTTCAAACCTGTTGACTTGTCCGTATCCTGTCCTTTAGCAGAAAGCATGATAACGGGCATTTTCTCCAGATCGGCATCTTCACGTATCCTGTGACAGACCTCAAAGCCATCCAGCCCCGGGAGCATAACATCCAGAATTAAAAGAGCAGGTTTTTCTTCTCTGGCCATTCTCAAACCGAACAGACCATTGGTTGCAGTAACAACCTCATACCCTTCTTTCTTCAGGATAAAGTCCAGATAACGCAAAAAACTGGGGTCATCTTCAACAACAAGGATCTTACTGGCGATGGTCCGGCCCTCCCTCTATAATGTCGCAATACACCATCGATTATCACCCTGCCAATGCTCTTTTCACCGGTAAAATACAAAAACAGCATTCCTCTTACAGAATACAAAACAAGCCTGTTATTTTCCAATACACCGCCAGACTTGCTTACGTCAAGTTAAGAAAAGGAGCAGAGTCTACCTTCGCTCTATCAATATCCTGTCCCAGTCCAGTTCCTTATGACAGGTTGGACAGGCCTGCTTTAACGGTAGCTCGGAATGGCACTCGGCGCAATAATATTTTTCGCCTCTTTTGTATATTTCTGCTACTACTTCGGGACTCTTTCCTTCGGCCATTTCATCATTTCTGATAGCCTTGTCAGATCTTTCTTTTACCTCGTTGTTTTCCTTTTCCATTTTGTTCCTCTCCCATTTTCAGCAGCCGGTTGAATAACCTCTGCCTGCCATTTCACCGGAGTTACAAAGCCCGGTGGCAGTTAAGCCTCCCGCCATCGTCTTCTAACGGTGTTTTTAAGGAAGTTATGAAATTACTTTTCAAACTGCCGTTTTCGCTGCCAGTCTTTTGCTTTTGAATATATCATACACAACCTGGTCTGTACAGTCTTTCGGAATTTTCATCGAAAATGGGCATCTTATACGAGCTCTTTTGAAGAACGGGATTTCCCCTGGTAATGCAACTCCTGAGAAAGAAGGGTACCCTTCTTTCTCAGGGAGTTAAATCAAAGAGATTGTTGAATGATTTTGGGGTTAATGCTGTCAATCGGATGAGGGCAGGGTATCCTTGTTGATGCCCAGCTCGTCCGTAGTTCTGGCAATAATCGTATCCAGTGCCTGGTTTAGCTGATTTTGTTCACTCTTATCCAGGTTGCCCATAATGCGGTGTATCGGACCCCGTTTGGTTGTTAACCGGTATGATTCATTGCCTTTGTCAGTAATCTCAATCCTGATCATGTTTTTACGGTTGGGGTCAGTGGTCTTCTTGATCAAACCCTTCTCTTCCATACGGTCCAGCATAGCTGAAACGGTATGAGGCCGGCGGAAAATTAACCGGGCGACTTCAGCCGGAGTTAACTTTTCTGCCGCATTGTGAATAATGTGCAGGATAATGGCCTGTTCGGGAGTCAAACCATATCTTTGAAGTTCCAACTCCCTGGCTCTGAATACCAGGTTTCTGGCCCTGGTTAATAAGATCCATAAATTGTAGTCTTTGTCTTCTTGCTGAAAATAGGTCATCAAATCCGGATAGGTAACCATCATAATACTCCTTGTTAATATATTAATAATTAATCTTACATTAATTATTATTCCTATTTTTCGATTCTTTTCTGCTTGTTGAAATTGCTTCGGCCACAGGTCCCGCTTGATTCAGATTTTGTTAAGAAATCGACTCTCTGAATCAAGACTAAAACAATAATATGACTTACTTTGCTTGACCTTAATAACAGGTTACAAATAGTCATTCTTCCCGAGGACCGGGCATTCTGTTGTCAGTTATCCAGTGGAATTCCCTGAGAGGTTGAGGCGGTCGTTGCTTGAGGCTTTCTCGCGCCACATCTTTTTTCAAATTCTGTGACGATGGCAGCCGGCGGCAAGTCCCGGCCATGAGGTTTAGCGTAAGGAAAACCCTTAAAAACCTTAGACCTTTTTCAATACTCCCTTTAATAACCGGTTTATTTATCCACCTGGTTAGTTAGCCAATTGCTCCAGCAAAACTCCTTGAACCAGAAAATGACTGAAATAATATATTCCATGGTCCCAGCCATCCCGTTCAATCCTATCTTGAACTCTGGATACCAGTTTCACACCTGAACTGTTCATCCGCCTGTGCCGATGAAACCGCATCCATCTTACGTGAATATCATGGCAAATTATAACATCAGTTAACAGTGAATGTCAACTTAATTTTGTGGTTTCATACTGTATATTTCCTGTACATCATAATTGCATTCAACCGTTATCGTAATACCCCGCTATTCTCCCATAAGTTTCATTACTACCCGTTTTTTACGCTGTCCATCAAACTCGGCATAGTAAATCTGCTGCCATGGACCAAGGTCTAGGAAGCCGAGCGTTACAGGAACAATCACTTCATGATGTATGAGCAGACTCTTCAGATGAGCATCGGCGTTTCTCTCACCTGTCTGATGATGCTGATAGTCCGGACGATAAGGCGCCAGCTTCTCCAGCCATTCCTCAATATCAGCTATCAGACCATCTTCCGCATCATTGACATACACACCGGCTGTGATGTGCATGGCGGAAACCAGGACAAAACCTTCTGTAATGCCGCTGTTTTCCACCATTTTTTTTACTTTATCCGTAATGTTAATGAATTCACGTTTATTCCGGGTATTGAACCAGATATAGTCCGTAACTGTTTTCATCAGGCTTCTCCTCAATTTTTTTGTCCGGCGACCACAAGGGTTGTTTCTTCTTTCTTGTTGCGCCCTTACCTGGAGCTATTTTTATACAAATCAACAAAAAATACCACTCCCGCCGGATTTGTTCACCAGGATTGTTTTGTATCCCGGTCTTGATCTATCCTATAATGTCAAAGATACAGTCGTATTCCAAGGAGTGATATGAAAACAATTCAAGTAGAAAATGGCATA